>JAAVHB010000059.1 GCA_014799955.1 Butyrivibrio sp.
AATCTGATTACGTTAATAGAGGATAAGTACAAAATCGAAATCGAGGAGGAGAGCTACAGAAGTCTTAACACGGTGCAGGAGCTTATCGAATATCTGGAAGGCAGAATAAACCGTTAAAATCCCGATTTATAAAAGAACGGAGCGCGTATGGAAGCAGTACTGGCAGATAACCCGAAAGAGCAAAGAAGATACCTGAATTTCAGAAAAAAGCTCTACAAAAGCGGCAAAACCTTTGTTGACAATAATTATTTTATGATAAAAGAAGTCTTCGGGAAAAGGACCAGTTTTACCGACAGCAAGAAAATTTATCCCGTCAATATTGTTAATGAGGGTGAGATTCTTTGTCAGGGCATTATAGTATATGCAAGCGAGCTTCCCGAATACATACAGATTTGTTTTTTTGAGAGCCTTGACAATCAGGCTGAGGCGGTAAGGCTTATGACCGGGAAGGCGATTGAGTACGGGCAGCTTTACAAATGTTCAAAGCTCGTTGTCGGGCTTAACGGTCATGTTAATTACGGACTGGGCTTTTTAAGCTCGCATTACGATGATAGAAACTCCTTTTCGGCTGGCGCGAATCCCGAATACTATAATAATTATTTTAAAGCAGAGGGCTATGATGAAATAAAGCTTAACTCGTATCTGATTGAAGCCGTTGACAACAGGCTTGACAGGTACAGCGCCTTCATAAACAAGCTGAATCGGAATTATGCTTTCAGATGCTTTAACAAGAGAAATTTTGAATATTATTCCCGAATATACACCGATTTGAACAATCAGGCGTTTACGGGTCACAGGTATTATTTTAAGCGCAATTATAAAGAGGATGCGGAAATGCTTAAGGAGCTGTTTCTTTTTATGAAGGAGGATTCCCTTATTTTCGCGTTTGACGGTGATAAGCCCGTGGCTTTTATAATGTGGTATCCCGATTTCAATGAGCTGGCGGACAGGGGCGATATTTTCGGGGCGAAGCACTTTTTCAGAAATATTTTTCGCAATAAAAAAATACGGACCGCCAAAATAATGGAATACGGCGTGCTGGAGGAATACCGGAGCGCGGGGCTGCCGATGGGGCTTATAAATCAGGTTTTTCTGAATATTAAAAACTACGGCATAGAAAGAGTTGAATCCTCTTGGATACTTGACGAAAACAGGGATTCAAACAGCTTCTGTCAGGCTTTGTGCGACGGAAGCTATAAGGAGTTTGCGGTATATGAAAAAAGCATTGGGTGATTATGAAGTAACCGTAAACGGCTCCTTTGACAGCATTTACGGCAGCATAAAAGAAACCCTGCCGTATCCGTTTGAGAAAAGCCTTATAAACCTTCTCAAAAAAGAGAATAAATTAAAGCAGCAGTATTATTACATAAGGCGCGGCGGCGATTTCGCGTTTTTTGTGCTTTACGAAAACAAAATGAATATCTTCACCTTCGGAAAGCTGGAGCTTTACCTTAAGCTTAAGGTTATCGGTTATCCCTGTTCCTTAAGTAACTGCGGCTACGTCACTAACAACGAGGAAATGCTTTTTGAATTTATAAAGACGATTAAGGGCGCAAAGCTCGTGCTGAACGCCGAGACATCCGACGCTCCGAAGGGCTTTACGGTGGGAGAAACCCTGCCGACCTGCGTTTTTGATAACCGCTTTGCGTCGGCTGAGGATTATATAAGCTCGCTCAGGAGCCCGTACAGAAGAAGGATAAGCAGGGCAACAGATTTTTGTAAAAATATTGAGGTACGCCGTGTCGAGGGCGACTGCGCAGAGCTTTACAGTCTGTATCTTAACACATACCGGAAATCGGCGTATAAGCTCGAGAAGCTTGAAAAGGGATTTTTTGACGCGGTTGAGGCTGAGAAGCTCGGTTTTTTTGAGGAGGGCGTGCTCAGGGGCTTCGTTCTGTTAAAAAAGAACGGAGACAGACTGATTTTCATGCTCTGCGGAATGGACTACAGCCGTAAAACCGCCGACCTTTATTATTTTATGCTGTACAGTATCATCGGATACGCGATTGAAAACAACTGCCGGACCATAGATTTCGGGCAGACGTCTGAGGAAACCAAGATGAAATTCGGCGCTCGTTTGGAGCCCAGATATTTTTACGCTCATCATACCAACCGGCTTTTGAATCTCATTGTGAGGCTTGGCAGAATGGCGCTGGAGTACCGGTACGCTTTTCCCGGATACCGTGTGTTCAAAGAGGAAGACATATGAAAGTATTGCTGGTTAAACCTGAATTTAAAAACGTGTTCACCAAGCTGTCTTTGATAAGAACGGAGCCGTTGGAATTGGAGTATCTGAGTGCCATATGCAAAAACCGAGGCGTAGAGTCAAGGATATGCGATTTGACGGTGAGGGGCAAATCCCTTAAGTCCGTTCTTAAGAGCTTCGGACCGGATATTGTAGCCTTTACCGCGAATTTCGTACATATATATGCGGTTAAAAAATACGTGAGCATTGTCAAAAGGTACAAAGCTTCAATACTGACGGTTGTCGGCGGCCCGCACGCAGAGGTAATGCCTGAGGATTTTATGTTTGACGGACTGGACGTAATAATTCACAGCGGCGGCTTCAAGCCCTTTGAGGATATTCTCGAGGCGGAAGGAGCCGAAGCGTACGGAGACATCAAGGGAATATCTTATTTTGACGGAAGCGAATGGCATAAAAACGAAAGACAGATTTTTGACGCGGGAGCGTTGCCGTTTCCTGACAGGGAGCATTTTTACAGAAATATCAAAAAATACAAATACGTCACGATGAAGCCCTGCGCCATACTAAAGGCAAGCTACAGCTGTCCGCACAACTGTAATTACTGCTTTTCGACGCTCTTAAACGGAGGAAAATATCTTTGCCGTGCGCCCGAAAACGTCGTCGAGGAAATCAAAGGCATCAAATGCGACAATATCTGGATAGTGGACGATACCTTCTATGTGGATAAGGCAAAGCTTGACGAGTTTATAAGGCTTGTCGGGGAGGAGGGAATCGACAAAAAATATTCGCTCTATTTCAGGGCGGATTTTATCGCCGCGAATCCCGATTATATGAAAAGGCTTGCGGACATCGGCGTTACGATGTGTGCTGTCGGGCTTGAGGTAATTGACGACGGAGTGCTTGAAAAATATAACAAAAACAGCAGCGTAAACATTATTCTGAGGGCGCTTGAGGTTTTGAAGGAGAGCAATATAACCTGCATAGGGCTTTTCATGATTGACATCGACGCGGACAAAAGCTATTTTAAGAAGCTTTATGAGTTTATTAAAAAATATGAGCTGTATTTATCGACGATTTCGATACTCACTCCGATGCCCGGTACCGGGCAGTTTGAAAAGTATAAGGACCGAATCGTGACCGACGATTACAGGAAATGGGATTTCGTGCATCTGACGATTACGCCGACCAAGATGAGCCGCTTCACCTTTTACAAGGAATTTTACAAGCTTTACGTCAAGCTTGCGATGCTTATTCTTAAGAAAAGACTGCTTTCATTTTCGTATCTCGGCTCGGCAATATCGGCTTCGTTCGACTACTGGTTCGGCGTGCTGGGAAGCCTTTTCGGGAGGAAAAAATGAACAAATCAATGAAATACGAGGTGTGGGAGAAACTCGCGCATAAATACAACCGTCTGTGGGTTCAGAAATATTCGCTGCGCCCCACAAGACGCGAGGTATTAAAAATCGTACTTCCCCTGCTTGAAAAAAACAAAAACGCCCGCATCCTTGAAATAGGCTGCGGAACGGGGCAGCTCATACGGGAGATAAGCCGCAAATACGGCAACGTCCGCTATCTCGGGATAGACGTGGCTGAAAATATGATAAAAATTGCCCGCACATCCAATACCGCTCCGAATCTGAAATTCACGGTCTGCCCGATAGAGCGTTTCAGCTCAGGTGATAGGTTCGACATTATAATCTGCACTCACGCTTTTCCGTATTTTCCCGACAAGGAAGGCGCGTTAAGAAAAATCGCCGGGCTTTGCGCAGAAAACGCAGGTATAGTGATGGTGCAGTCCTCGACCAATGACCTAAAGGATTTGATAATCAATTTCTTTTTAAAGGCGACGACCAGCAAGGCAAAGTACCCGTCTATAAAGGAAATGCGGAGGCTTTTTGCGGGAGCGGGGCTCAAAGTTAAAAGGATTGGCGTAATCAGGGAAAGGCGCTATATGCCGACAATCGCGCTGTTTTATCTGGGAGTACAAAAATGAGAATATTATTGATAAGACCCAAACCTCATAAGGAAACTCTGGGACTTCAGAATGTGATGGTCTGCGAGCCGCTGGAGCTTGAATATCTCGCCTCAAACGCGGAGGCGCGCGGACATAGGGTGAAGATAATCGACATGATACTCGAAAAAAAGGACGTGACCTTTTTTATCGAAAAATACAGGCCCGACGCCGTCGGAATAACGGGGTATATTTCCCATGTCAACATCATAAAGGACTACGCGAGGCGCATAAAGAAGGTGAACCCGAAGATAAAGGTGATTGTCGGAGGCGTTCACGCCGAGGTCAATCCCGGGGACTACGAATGCGCGTACATAGATTACATTATAAGGGCGGACGGAATCAGAACCTTTGTTGAAATACTTGACGGGCTTGAGAATAAACGTGAGCCGAAGGAAATGCCGTGCGTATATAAAAGGGATGCAGACGCGCCGGAAAAGGAAGCGGGGTTTAACTATCTGTTTCCCGACAGGAGCAAGGTGGACAGATACCGCAGTAAATATTACTATATGTTCCACAGAAACTGCAGCCTCATAAAAACCTCGTTCGGCTGCCCCTACAAATGCAAATTTTGTTTTTGCAGGAAAATAACCGACGGAAAATATTTCTGCCGCGATTTGGATAATGTCATTGAGGAGCTTAAGGGCGTAAAGGAGCGGGAAATCTATATTGTAGACGATGATTTTCTGGTTGACAGGGAAAGAATACTTGAATTCTGCCGCAGGCTTAAGGAGGAGCGTATCGACAAGCGTTATCTGATATACGGGCGCGCCGATTTTATCGCAAAGAACGAGGACGTGATAAGGCGCTTCGCGAAGGCGGGGCTTAGGGCGGTAATCGTGGGGCTTGAATCCTGCGACAGCAAGCAGCTTGACAGTTACAATAAAATGACCGATGTTTCGATAAACGAGAGGGCGGTGCGCATTCTTCAAAAATACGGTGTCGAGTGCTATGGAACCTTCATCACCGGACTTGACTGGGAGCGTAAGGATTTCATGGCTCTCGGCAAATGGATTGATAAGCTCGGGATTGTCTTTGTAAATCTCCAGCCGCTTACTCCGCTTCGGGGTACGGAGATGTACGAAAGCTACAAAAAGGACTTTATCATACGGGAGGACGAGTACGAGAAATGGGATTTGGCGCATCTCGTGGTAAAGCCCTCAAGGATTTCGGTCAGAAAATATTACTGGTATACGATGTTACTTTACTACAAAATCATGGTGAACCCCAAAAGCGCGTGGTATATGATTAAAAAATACGGACTGCACGATACCTTAAAGCTCAGCTTCGGCGCGTTCAAGGTCAGCATACAGTATCTTAAGAAGCTGATACAGGGCAGATAGAAGGGGATTTTATGAAAAAAAAGATTTTACTGATTCAGCCCACGCCCTACGATTCGGGCGGGACGCTGATAAAAAAGGACAGGCTTTATTTTGTCGGGCTTGCGCTTCCTCTTCTGGCGGCGCTTACTCCCGATGAATTTGAGGTTGAGCTTTGCTATGAAACGATTGAGGACGTGCCGTTTGACACCGACGCGGAGCTTATCGGCATCAGCAGCATGGGGCACGCCGTAATCAGGACAATAGACATCGCAAAAAAATTCCGCGAGCTCGGCAAAACCGTAATACTCGGCGGCTACATGGTCAGCCTGATGCCCGAGGAGGCGCAGAAATACGGCGATTCCGTTATGATAGGCGACTCCGAGGAAACATGGGGCGAGATGCTTGAGGATTACAGGAACGGCTGCCTTAAAAAGGTCTATCAAAAAAAGCTCACCGAGCTTAAGACGCCCCTGCCTCGCTATGAGCTTCTGCTTGACAAAAAAATAGGCAATTTCCTGCCTGTTCAGGCGGGACGGGGCTGCCCTAAAACGTGCAGCTTCTGCTCGATTTACTGCCTGTATCACGGACAGTATTTAAAGCGCGAAATTCCCGAGGTCATACGGGACATAAAGAGGATTAAAGAGCTGGGCTTTAAGCAGTTCCTTCTTCTTGACGACAATATTTTTTCAAACAGGGATTACGCCATAAAGCTCTGCGCCGAAATCAAAAAGCTGAAAATGAAGTGGATGACACAGTGCTCGATTGATATTGCTAAGGACGAGGAGCTTCTGGAAATAATATCGAAAAGCGGCTGCTACGTTCTGAGCTTCGGCTTGGAGAGCATAACAAAGGAAAGCCTTGTGAGCATGAACAAGTCATGGGCTAATCCCGACGAATACGCCAAGCAGATTAAGATAATCCGCAGACACGGCATTGACATATCAACCGAGATGGTGGTCGGAGCGGAGGGCGACACGCTTGAGTCGATACAAAACACCGCGGCTTTCATCGCCGACAATCACATAGCGGTGCCGCGCTTTTACATACTGACGCCGATACCCGGAACAAAGTTTTTTGACGAAATGCAGGCGCAGAATAGGATTTACAACACCGATATTTATTCCTACAACGGCTGCGAGGCGGTTCATATTCCAAAAAACATGACGCCCGGGGAGCTTACGCAGGCATACTGGGATTTGTACAACAGGGTATACTCTATACGCTGCATAGTTAAAAGAACCCTGCTCACCACGGCGGTTCTGAGAAGACCGTTTCAGGCGTTTTTCTATTTCTTTGTCAATCTTTTTTACAGAAAGCAGATTAAAAAGGGCATAGTCCCCAATATTATATAAGGATGTGAAATAAATGGAACAGAACACGGCAAAATCAAGCATTAACTGGTATCCCGGTCACATGACCAAGGCCAAAAGGGCTATGCTTGAGGATATAAAGCTGATAGATTTGGTGATTGAGCTGGTGGACGCGAGAATCCCGATGTCAAGCCGCAACCCCGACATAGACCGGATGGCGGCGGGCAAGGCGAGGCTTATTCTGCTTAACAAATCGGATTTGGCGGACGGGGCGAAAAACGCGGAATGGGTGAAGTATTTTACCGAAAAAGGCGCTCATGTGCTTAAAATCGATTCCAGAAACAAGGCGGATATGAAAGCGGTTTCCGCCGTTATAGCGGAAGCGTGCAAGGAAAAAAAGGAGCGAGACCGCAAACGTGGAATAATAAACCGCCCCGTGAGGGCAATGGTCGCGGGAATCCCGAACGTCGGCAAATCCACATTTATCAATTCCTTTGCGGGGCGCGTGTGCGCCAAGACCGGCAACAAGCCGGGCGTCACCAAGGGCAAGCAGTGGATAAGGCTCAATAAGGATGTGGAGCTTCTGGACACTCCCGGAATCCTCTGGCCGAAGTTTGATGACGCTGCGGTGGGAATACATCTTGCTTTTATCGGCTCCGTAAACGACAATATAATTGATTTGACACAGCTTGCGGCTGAGCTTGCCGAATTTTTGAACAGGGAGTATCCAAAGGCACTAAGCGAACGCTACGGCGAGGCTGCCGTCGGCGATAAAGCCGGGCTTTTAGGAGCCATCGCAAAGGCGAGGGGCTGTCTTAAGAAGGGCGGAGAGCTTGATTATGACAAGGCGGCGGTTATGCTTCTGGAGGATTTCAGGAGCGGGAAATTAGGCAGGATTACAATCGAAGCGCCGGAAGATTATGAGAAGGAGGCGAATGTCTGTGACTAAGGAGGAGCGTCTTAACGCGGAGCTTTCAAGGACCCGCAATATGCAGAAAATAGAAAACGAGAATTACGCCGCCGGATATGTGAACATATGCGGTATAGACGAGGCGGGACGCGGACCGTTATGCGGTCCGGTAGTGGCGGGCGCGGTCATACTTCCGAAGGACTGCGATATTTTATATATAAACGATTCAAAGAAGCTGAGCGAAAAAATGCGCGACGTGCTGTACGACGAGATTGCAAAGGGCGCGGTTTCGTGGGGCGTGGGAATCGTATCGCCCGAGCGCATCGACGAGATAAATATTTTGCAGGCAACCTATGAAGCGATGCGAATCGCTATTGATAATTTGAAGGTTTCGCCCGATATATTATTAAACGACGCGGTTACGATTCCCGGAGTGGAAATACCGCAGGTTCCGATTGTAAAGGGCGACGCGAAGTCCCAGTCCATAGCGGCTGCGAGCATAATGGCGAAGGTAACTAGGGACAGGATTATGGCGGAGTACGACGGGCTTTATCCCGAGTACGGCTTCGCGAGGCATAAGGGCTACGGCACCAAGGCGCACATAGAGGCGCTTAAGGAGTACGGACCCTGTCCGATACACAGGCGCACCTTTATCGGAAAAATACTGAAATAGTGTGACAGTTCAGGTTCCGGTCCAGGTCCGTACAGGGCTGGTCGGATTGTTCGGTTTAGTGGCGGGAGTTTAATATGAATATTAATGTTTCGGGCGTTAATCAGACAAAGAATACGGAGAATAATAATGTTAAGCAGGGACAGAACGCGGGCGGGCGCGTTCAGGTGTCGGCTCCCCAGACGGCAATGCCGTCTAAGGAGGCGGGAATCGCCCTGCTTCAAAGACTTAACACAGGAGACGTTTTTACCGGAAAAATAACGAATATAACACAGAATCAGATAACCCTTCTGCTTTCAAACAGCTCGACGGTCACGGCCACGTTAGCGGACGCTCTCTCCTTTAACATCGGAGATTTGGCGTCATTTGCCATAAAGGACAATTCGGGCGAGCAGATTGTGCTCAAATCCGTGAACACGGAGAATCTCAAGAACCTTATGAATGACAGGAGCGTGCAGAACGCCATTAAAAATGCGGGGCTTTCCGTCAACGATACAACGGTGTCGCTTGTACATAATCTTATGAAGCAGAATATGCCGATAGACGCGAACACGCTTAACAGGTATATAAGGCTTCTGGACTCTGTTCCGAACGCCACTCCCGAGGATGTTGTGCTTATGAGCAAAATGGGAATTCCCGTCACGGAGGAGAACGTGAACGCGCTGCACGATTACTATGATTTCAGGGACGGAATCAGCGGCAAAGCGGCTGATATGGCGTCGGGCGCGGCGCAGATAACGGCGGAGCTTGCGGCGGAATCTCCCGAGGAGGCTGCTCAGTTTATAAGGGATTTTACATCGTCATTCGGCGCGGAACTCGGTTCGGTTGAAAATATGGGCGCGGCTATGGATAAGGAAACGCTTGAAAGCCTTTCCGGGCAGCTTAAGGACATGGCGGGTATTCCGCCGGAAGAAGTCGAAATCCCTGAGAATTTGCAGGAGGGCGAAAAGGCGGCGTTAAAGCCTGCCGACAACGCGCAGCAAGAGCCTAAGCTTACCGCATTTCAGGAGCAGGTAAAAGAGCTGGCGGACAAAGTGAAGGACGGCAGTATCAGCGCCAAGGAATTTCTGAACGGGCTTTCGGCTCTCATGGATAAGCCTGAGATAGAAAAATCGGCATTAAGTAAAATGCTTTCGGGAGATGAATTCGGCAAAACCCTCGAAAATATGGTACGGCAGGAGATGTTTTTAAAGCCCGAGGACATAAACAAGGACTCGCTTAAGCGCCTTTACGCGAAGATAATAAACGACAGCAATAATATAGCCCAGAAATTCGGGGGCGACCCCAAAATGGCGCCGATTGTGCAGAACGCGGCGCAGACGGCAAACGACGTTCATTTCTTAAACGATGCAAGCCATTTTATGTCATTTGTCCAGATTCCGATTAAAATGTCGGGACAGAACGCCCACGGGGATTTGTATGTTTATACCAATAAAAGGAACAGAGGCGAGGCAAGAGACGAGCTTAAGGCTCTTTTGCACCTCGATATGGATAATCTTGGTCCGATGGATATTTTTGTAGCTTTAAAAAGCAACAATGTCACGACGAATTTCAAGGTGGCGAACGACGAAATTCTCGATTATATAGAATCACATATGGATGAGCTTACCGCAGCGCTCAACCGCAAGGGCTACAACGTCACCAATGTGGTAGAGGTAAGCAGCAAGGACTACAGCTTCAAAACATCGGTTATCGAGGAGGAGCTGCCTCCGACGCAGATTAAACGCTTTACATTTGACGTGAGGGCATAGATATGGCAGAAACAGAAATGGAAGACAAAAAAGAAAAGCGCAAACAGGCGATAGCGCTGCAGTACAATCCCGGAGATACCGCGCCCTCGATTGTTGCGTCGGGAACCGGACTTGTCGCCGAGAAAATCATTGAGAAGGCGAAGGAGAGCGACGTCCCGCTTTACGAGGACTCAAAGCTTGCCGACACGCTTTCCAAGCTTGAAATCGGAGATATGATTCCGCCCGAGCTTTACGGAGTTGTGGCGGAAATCCTTGTTTTCGTTGATAATCTTGACAAAATAAAGGGAAAAATAAATGGCGGAAAATAAGCGCGAAAAGGGCGCGCTTTACGAGGAGCTTGCGGCGGAATATCTGCGCCGTCACGGCTTTACAGTATCGGAAAGAAATTTCAGGAGCCGAAGCGGTGAAATAGACATAATCGCGGAAAAAGACGGCGTAATCGTCTACTGCGAGGTAAAATTCAGAAGCGGCAGGGGCTTTGGCGCTCCGGAGGAGGCGGTTGACTTTCGCAAGCAGCAACGAATCATAAGGACGGCGATGTATCACCGCTACATAAAGGGGTATTCCGAAAATAAGCCCTGCCGATTTGACGTGATAGCAATTTGCGGGGACGAAATCAGGCATATAGAGAATGCCTTTGAAGCCTGAAGTATGCATATAAATCAGAGAATGATTCTTTGCAAAAATGCTGACACGGATGTTGTAGAATATTCTCTGAGTAGAAGCCTGTCTCAGACGATGATTGCTGAGTATAAGACAAAACTGATTGATAAGAGCATCCTGCAGAGAAAACTGGCTGAGTTGTATGATATGGCAGAGGAAGAAGTGAAAAAATCTCAATAGGATTGAGAGTTTTGAAAAAAATATGGCTAATAAGAAATGTCAGGGGTATCTGTGATGATTTTTTTAGATGCAAATGCATTTTATTCATATATAGGAAGACGTAACTTAGGATTGATCCAATCAACGCATGTGAATGAAGCGAAGCTATCGGAGTATTTAGATTCAATTAGAGAAAAGAGCTTGCCTACGTCTGTTTTTATAGAAATTATGGTTCATTTTCGTGATGATTCATCAAGATTAAGAGAAATATTAGAGTTTAGATTGCGGAAAGGATTACCGCTGTTCAATAATATTCCGGATTATTGTATCAGTGAAGATGAAATAACATGCATTTATTTTATTGATGATTTTTCTTTGAGGAAATATGCATATAAACTACTTGATGAAAAAATTGGTGTTGAAAGTCAATTTGCGTATTTGTTTTATGAGATTACAAAAAATTTATATTTGGAATATCGGTTGCAAGAAATTGGTGACTTTACAGAAAAAGAAGAAAAAGGAGTTTGGAATTTCTTAGGAAGAAAAGAAGCCAGAGAAGAAGGCGATACGATTATTGAAATCTTCAAGGATGTATTGAAGAGAGGATATGAACAGGATAAAGAACAGAATCTTCTTAAAGAAAAATACATTGATAAGCTTAATGAAGCCTGCCAGATTATAGATGTTATACTTGCTGGATGCATTGCTTGTAGAGATGAAGGTTCTAACATCATTGAAGCCATCCAAGCTGCATATGATGAAAGCGTCAAAAAAGGATTTGATGGAGTAAATGGAACTATGCCGGGAATTGTAACCCAGTTACAGAATAATACAGTGTTTCTTGAACAGGCAAAAATCAAGATATCAGGTATCTTTCAAAAACACCACTATAACAAATTTCAAACAGAATATTTAAGAAATGTAATGTTCACAGCTTGGTTTGATAGAGGACAGAAATTAAAAAAGAATGATATTTTTGATATGATGTGCGCAGGATGTTTAGCTTATGTAAGACCCATTCGTCCAGGAGAGTCTGTTTTGACAAATACGGAATCCTACATTATTTCATTTGACTCAACAATGGAAAAATATATTGATAGTGTTAGAATTGCTAATACTGCCATAATTCAAAGATTTAAGAACACATAATTGTCCTCTGGCATTGTGTTGACACATTTATTACACCAACAAGCCAATTTTTTGATACTTGAGAAACACGCTCTGTCCTTATTTTTCAAGGGATAGCGCAAAAAGCCTTTATTTTCAAGAAAAATTTCCTAAAAAAGTTCGTGTCATGGGGTTGACAGAATCGGGTATAGGTAAAACAACTTTAGCTGACGGACTGCTTGAACACTATAAAACGACATGTATAGAACAGCATATGGTGCCTGAATTTATTTCACGGGATGGCAGCGAACCAATGACCGGAGAGCTTGAAGAACTTACTTGCTGGGAAAACCAGGTGGCAATGCTTATGTGCTTTCATAGGCTTGGTTATAAAAATATAATTGCTTCTGATATTGATGATTTAAGAACTGCCGATATCCCTGTTGTTTTTAAAGGAACTAATTTTATTACAATAAAACTTGTATGCAGTGATTTACACCAAATTCAAGAACAGATGAGAAAACGTCCCGATAATGGACTTATAGATTTTGAACTGCAGAGAAAAATGAACGAAAAAAATATTAAGCGAAATCCTTTTATTAACGAAGTAGAAATTGATGTTGCGGGTAAATCAATTGTAGAAGTACTTGAACAATCAATAAATATTATTGAGACTACTCCCTCCTGCTTAGATTATGAATACACAAAACCTCCGAAAGAGATGTTTTATTCATGGGTTTTCGCGAATGGATTGAGATAAATTCCAGCATAAATTCAGTAAATAGTGTTAAACAGTGGGAACACTTTTCCGAAAAGGAAGAAAAAAATCAAGGGGAAATCAGAATGGATATAAAGTATCTAAACGCCAGTGCCTCCACGGCTTTTCATTACGGCAGAATTCCGTACATAACCTTCAAAAGCTTTGACGGGCTTGATTTTGTGCGCCACGGTTTTTCGACGAGGCTCGGCGGCGTGAGCGGCGGGATTTACGAATCCATGAATCTTTGTTTTACAAGGGGAGATAAGCCCGAGGCAGTGAGCCGTAATTTTGAACTGATAGGAGGAGAGCTTGGAATTGCGCCCGAAGATATGGTGTACGCGAAGCAGACGCATGGCGTAGGCATAATGGAAGCGGGAGATATGCACCGCGGTATGGGAGTAGTGCGCCCGAGAGATTACGATGAGGTTGACGGACTGGTGACAAATGTACCCGGGATTGCGCTTGTGACGACATACGCGGACTGCGTTCCCGTTTTCCTTGCGGACCCTGTTTGCAGGGCAATAGGGCTTGTTCATTCGGGATGGAGGGGCACGGTTCGTAATATCGTGTCTGCGGCTGTTGATAAGCTGAAAAAGCTGTACGGCTCAAAGCCTGAGAATATAAAAGCGTTTATCGGACCGTCAATATGCAAAAACTGTTATGAGGTCGGAGAGGATGTGGCAGAGCAGTTTGCGAAAAGCTACGGAAACGCCGCGTTCATAGACGGAATCCTTAACCCCATAGAGCCGTTTAAGGGTAAATTTCTGCTCAATCTTCACGCGGCAAACAAAATAAATCTTCTGAACGCCGGAGTTTTAGAAGAAAATATCGGAATCACCGACATATGCACCTGCTGTAATCCGAAGCTGCTCTTTTCGCACAGGGCAAGCAAGGGCGAAAGAGGCGGATTGTGCGGCTTTTTGCAGATAATTAATTGAGCCGGCTTTTAAACTCTTTCTCCTGCTTTTTGTTGTATTCGTCAAGAAGGAACTGTATTTTTTCGGTAGGATCCATAATGCCCCCGATTGAAATATCGTGATTCAGGTAATCGATTATTGTTCCGAGAAACGAACTCATATCGGCTTCGTAGTAGTACGGCTTACCGATAAGCTCCGGGGTGCGGTAGGTCAGATTCGTGGTAATCACGCCGTTAAAGCATCCCATATTATAATACTGGTCGAATTTGTCAAGACCGTCGGTGAAAAGCCCGAAGGTCGTACATATAAATACGCGCTTTGCCTTGCGTTCTTTAAGCTCTCTTGCGGTGTCAAGCATACTTTCTCCGGAAGCAATCATGTCATCAATTATGATTACGTCCTTGCCGGCCACGTTGTCGCCTAAGAATTCGTGCGCGACTATGGGATTGCGACCGTTTACCACCTGCGAATAATCGCGGCGTTTGTAGAACATACCCATATCAACGCCGAGTACTCCGGCAAAATAAACCGCGCGCGGCATAGCGCCCTCGTCGGGCGATATAACCATAAGATGCTCCTTGTCGATTATTATGTCTTTGTTGTGTGCCAGAAGAGCCCTTATAAACTGGTAGGGCGGCAGGAAATTGTCAAAACCGTTAAGCGGAATCGAGTTGTCTATTCTCGGGTCATGCGCGTCAAAGGTAATTATATTGCTGACGCCGTACTGTATCAGCTCGTTGAGAGCGAGAGAGCTGTCAAGCGACTCAAGCTTGTTGCGCTTATGCTGTCTGCTTTCGTATAAAAACGGCATGATGACGGTGATACGCTTCGCTGAACATGCCGCCGCCGAGATGATTCTCTTGAGATCCTGAAAATGGTCGTCGGGAGACATATGGTTGGTATGTCCCGTAACCGTATATGTAAGCGAATGATTCATAACGTCGGTCATTATAAAAAAATCCGAGCCGCGCACGGAGGAGCTTATCACGCCCTTAGCCTCTCCGGAGCCGAAACGCGGGCAGCACGTCTGGACCTTGTATGAATCTTCGTAGTAGCCCTTTAAAGCAAGATTTGATTCGTGATTGTGGGTGCGCTCGTTCCGCAGATTGACGATATATTTGTCAACCGAATCGCCCAGATGCGCGCAGCTTTCCATAACGGCAAGCTTAAGCGGGGCGACTGGTATGGTGTTTTTGAAAATATCCTCTGACATGGTATATAAGTCCTTTCATTGATTATGTGTTGCTTTTCAACACATAATGGGATACCCGAAGGGTGTTTCATTGATTCTGTGTTGTTTTTCAACACATAATGGGATTGCAATGTGCTTTGCGTTGCACAAATAAAGTATAAATGTCCCAAAAAACATAGTCAAGAGAATCTTTACAAAGAAGGAAAATATTGATATTATTATAGTAAGTATATTGAAAAGGAAAAAGGTATATTGATATTATGAGCAGACCTGTTGTAGCCATTGTGGGGCGTCCCAATGTGGGAAAGTCAACGCTTTTTAACGCCATTGCGGGGGAGCAGATTTCCATCGTAAAGGATACTCCCGGCGTAACGAGGGACAGAATTTACGCGGACGTTACATGGCTTAATTATAATTTTACGCTTATAGATACGGGCGGTATAGAGCCGGATTCCAAGGACATAATACTGTCACAGATGAGAGCGCAGGCGGAGGTCGCGATAGCGACAGCCGACGTAATCATGTTTATGACGGACGTAAGGCAGGGACTTGTTGATTCGGATTCAAAGGTTGCGGATATGCTCAGACGTTCCGGTAAGCCCGTGATATTGGTCGTTAATAAGGTTGACAGCTTCGAGAAAATGATGCCGGACGTTTACGAATTCTACAATCTCGGCATCGGAGAGCCGTATCCGATTTCATCTGTCGGCAAGCTCGGACTCGGGGATATGCTTGACGAGGTCGTTAAATTTTTTGACAGGGAAGAAGCTGAGGACGAGGAGGACGACAGACCCCGTGTGGCTATAGTCGGAAAGCCAAATGTCGGTAAATCCTCGATTATAAATAAATTAAGCGGCGAAAACCGCGTTATTGTCTCAAATATTGCCGGAACGACGAGGGACGCCATCGATACCGTTATTAAATACGACGGCAGGGAATATGTATTCATTGATACGGCGGGCTTAAGGCGCAAGAACAAAATAAAAGAGGAGCTTGAGCGTTACAGCATAATCAGGGCTGTGACTGCTGTGGAGCGCGCCGACGTGGTGCTGGTCGTAATTGACGCGACCGAGGGCGTTACGGAGCAGGATGCCAAAATAGCGGGCATCGCCCATGAGCGCGGAAAGGGCATAATAATCGTCGTAAACAAATGGGACGCCATAGAGAAAAACGACAAGACCATCTATGAGCACACAAAACGTATACGCGATATACTTTCCTTTATCCCGTATGCGGAAATAATGTTTGTTTCGGCTGAAACAGGGCAAAGGCTTGTAAAGCTTTACGGTATGATAGACACGGTTGTTGAGAACCAGAACTTAAGAGTGCAGACAGGAGTGCTTAACGAAATCCTGAGCGAGGCTGTGGCGCTTCAGCAGCCGCCGTCGGACAAGGGCAGAAGGCTTAAGATTTTCTATATGACGCAGGTTTCCGTAAAGCCGCCGACCTTTGTGGTCTTTGTAAACAACAAGGAGCTGATGCATTTCTCGTATACAAGATATATCGAGAATAAAATACGCGAGGCATTCGGCTTTAAAGGGACCTCATTAAAATTCCTGATACGGGAAAGAAGTGAAAAGGAGAAGTAGGCGCTAATGGAACGATTGATATGCCTAGCCATCGGATATGTTTTCGGAATGTTTCAGACGGCGTTTATTTACGGAAAAATAAATCATATTGACATAAGGGATTACGGCAGCGGCAATGCGGGAACCACGAACGCTTTGCGTACCCTCGGCAAAAAGGCGGGCTTAATCACCTTTTTGGGAGATTTGGCGAAAGCGCTGCTTGCCTCGCTTGTCGTAAGGCTGATATATAAGGATTCGCACGCGGACTGTATCACGATGCTCATACTTTATTCGGGAATAGGAGTCGTACTGGGGCATAATTTCCCCGTCTATCTCAAATTCAAGGGCGGAAAAGGAATTGCCGCTACGGCGGGGGTTTTCCTGTCGCTTTGCAATTGGCAGATGTGCGTCGTTGGACTGCTTGCTTTCGGAATAACACTGGCGATTACAAAATATGTGTCGGCGGGCTCTCTTGTCATGCTTCTCGTTGAATTTGCGGCGTTTGCGCTGTTAAGCCGTTTCGGGCTTATAAAAGGGCTTGCGGGAGGCTCGGTTGTAATCGAAACCACCGTTGTGATGTTTGCTTTTGTTGTACTGGGATTTATGCGTCATCACGCAAATATAGTCAGGCTTTGGAACGGAACGGAGAACAGCCTTTCTTTCAAAAAATCCGAAAAGGAGAAAAAAAATGAGTAATATAGGAGTTATAGGAGCGGGCGGCTGGGCCTTGGGTCTTGCCATTCTTTTGAACGGCAACGGACATAAGGTGACTGTCTGGTCAAAGATAAAGGCGGAGCTGGACGGAATCAGAACGGACGGCGAGAACAAGAGGTCGCTTCCGGGCGTTCCGATTCCGAAGGAGATAGAGCTTTCGGAGGATTTGAGACAGGTCGCCTCCGGCTCGGACCTTCTTGTGCTTGCGGTGGCGTCTCCGTATATACGGGAAACCGCAAGGGCGATAGGCGCTTTGGGCATAGATGGACTTAATATTGTCAATGTCGCAAAAGGAATCGAAGAGGATACATTGCTGACGATGACGGCGGTTATAAAGGAGGAGGTTCCAGGCGCGGGCGTCGCTGTGCTTTCGGGACCGAGTCACGCCGAGGAGGTGAGCCGCGGCATACCTACCACCTGTGTTATAGGCGCGGATACGAGGGAATACGCGGAGTACCTTCAGAATATTTTCATGAGCGACGTTTTCAGGGTTTACATCAGCCCCGACGTAATCGGAATCGAGCTTGGCGGCTCATTAAAGAATGTAATCGCGCTTGCCGCGGGAGTTGCCGACGGTCTCGGCTACGGCGACAATACAAAGGCGGCGCTTATAACAAGGGGAATTCATGAAATTACAAGGCTCGGTGTGGCTATGGGCGGTAAAATGCAGACCTTTTACGGGCTTTCGGGAATAGGCGATCTGATAGTGACCTGCGCGAGTATGCACAGCCGCAACAGACGAGCGGGAATCCTTATCGGACAGGGCAAAACGATGAAAGAAGCAATGGACGAGGTAAACACCGTGGTTGAAGGCGTGTATTCGGCAAAGGCGGCGCTCGGACTGGCAAGGCGCTATGATGTCGAGCTGCCTCTTGTCGAGAGCGTGAACCGGGTGCTTTTCGAAAATTGCAGCCCTAAGGACGAGGTTATCGAGCTTATGCAGCGTGACAAAAAAATCGAGAATCCCGACCTGCCTTGGGAGTAAATTATAAATTAAGGGGAAAAAGGGGAGCGTCAGTTAAAACGGAGGAAGACTGTGAATAAGGATAGCAAAAACAGTACGGGCATTGCTTACATCACGGACAGACTTTTTAATAAATTCAAGAGAATGCGGGATTTCGGGGTAACGGTAATAAACGCCCCCGCGGGCTTCGGCAAAACCGCAGCAATAAAGGAATACTCGCACAGCTCCAACGATAAATTCTATTGGATTAATATTTCGGGCGGCATGAAGGAAATTTTCTGGTCGGATTTATGCGAAGTGTTTGAGGAATTTGACGAGGAAACCGGAAAAAACCTGCGAAAGCTCGGATTTCCCCAAAGCGAAAAGAATCTGGCGGAGTTGAGGTGTATTCTTAAGAAGGCGGAGGTTTCATACCCCACCTTTATCGCGGTGGGAAACTGCCATCTTATTGACGGCAGTTTTTTTGAGCTGTTCGCAAATACTGCGTCGGAAATACTTCCGGACAATCTTCATTTTATATTTACGACGCAGGAATACAGGCATTCGGAGATAATAGACATATCGGAGTCGGACTCAATCCTGTACATAAACAAGGAGGATATGCAGCTTTCCGTAAAGGATATTATCGAATATTTTAAGCAGCACGGAATAAAGCTTTCCAATGAAAATGCGGTTAAGCTCCACGAATATTCCGAGGGCTGGCTCAGCGCGATTTATTTGCAGATGATAAACTATGCCGAAAACGGAAGCTTTGACAATAACGCGTCGATTGACGCAATGGTGGAAAAGACCCTATGGGATAAGCTTGACAGTGAATTCAGGTGCTTTTTCATCACGCTCTCAAGGCTTAAAAGCTTTACTCTGCGGGAGGCTATGACTGCCGCGCCCGAAGATATGAGCGAGGAGCAAATCGAAAGCTTTTTGGACGGTCTTGATTTGGTGCGTTTTGACAAGTCAAAACGAAGCTATTTTATACATAATGTCTTTATAGACTATCTGAACAAGGAGTTTTTGCTGCTTGGGACCGAAGAAAAAAAGGGAATGATAATAAAGGCGGGCAGCATATACGAGCTGCGCGGCGATATTTTCATGGCGTATAAGCATTATTACGCCGCCGGAGCATGGGAGCGCATTTACGCCTCTCTGCCATCGTTCGACGAATTCTACCCTTATATAAACGATGACAACAGGGATTTTTTCATATCGCTTGTCAGGGACTGTCCTGATTCCGTCAGGGATAATTACGGTTATTTTTCGGCAATCATGTGTCTGGTGCTTTTCATGTATAACGAAAGGGATTATCTTGCCGAAAATCTCATGTCCACGCTTTATTCGATTGAAAACAGGCAGGGGCTTACACAAAGACAGAAGCGGAATCTTTTATGCACCTTCTACTATGTGCGCGGCTACACGGAATACAGCAATATACTCATGATGCACGGTTTTTACCGTAAGGCGCTTGAGTATGCCGGCTCCGCGACCGTGTCCGTCGCGTCAAAGGTGCCGTTTACCTTCGGCTGTCCGTCCGTGCTTCATATTTTCCACCGTGAGGACAAAAGCTCCGACGAGGAGGTAAATTATATCGACGGCATGATGACGGACTACTATAAGCTTTCGGGCGGTCACGGCAAGGGCGCGGAGGCTCTTTTCAGGGCGGAGGTGCTTTTTAACCGCGGCGATTTCGAGGGAAGCAAAATACTCTGTCACAAGGCTCTTTATATGTCTGACTCAAAGGAGCAGACCTGCATAATGCTCGGCGCGCTTTTGCTTCTCACAAGAAGCAGTATTTTTGACGGCGACAGCGACAGCTATGTCGAAAATATAAATTCGCTGCGCAAGAAGGTCAAATACAGCAACGGCGCGCTTGACAACGAATATGTGAACATGGTAGACATGAGCGAGTCTTTCATGTACGCGCTTTCGGACGAGAGCGGCAAAATAGCCGAATGGCTGACCGACAGTATATCCATTCAGAACAGGGTAAAGCTTGCAGCCGTGAGCTACGCGAATATAATTTATTCCAAGTACCTGTATCTTAACAAAGAATACCAGAAATTCCTGGGCATAAGCGGGCAGCTTCTGAACACGGCGTCGCTTTTTTCCTGCGCAATGCCGAAAATATACACCTACATATTTATTGCGATGTGCAATAAGGAACTCGGAAACCGCAAGAAGGCGGTAAAAATGCTCGGAGAGGCATTGTATATCGCCAAGCGCGACTGGTTTATAATGCCGTTTGTTGAGAACGCGGCGTATATTGAGGAGCTTCTTGACGATTCCGTTTTCGGCACGGAATACAGGGATTTTATCAAGAAAATAAAGAGCGTCGCCAGAAAGTACCAACAGGGCTTTAAATCAATCAACCGTAACGTGCGCAGTAAGGATAATTTCGGGCTGACCGCGAGGGAGCTTGACGTGGCAAGGCTTGCCGCCGAGCGTTACTCGAACAGGGAGATAGGCGAGATGCTTTTTATTGCCGAGAGCACGGTCAAATCAAATCTGAAGGTTATTTTCAGCAAGCTGAATATAAGCTCAAGGTCGGAGCTGACGCAGTTTTTTAAGTAGGATTGAAAAATCCGCCGTAATATATTACAATTATCATATCAAATTTTAGGAGGTTTTTATGGCTGAAAACAGATATGTGGGAGACTATCCCGTAATCGGAATCAGACCGACAATCGACGGAAGAAGAGGAGTGCTTAAGGTAAGGGAATCGCTTGAGGATCAGACCATGAATATGGCAAGGGCTGCGGCGAAGCTTTTTACCGATAACATCAGATATTCAAACGGTGAGCCGGTAAAGGTCGTTATTGCCGACAGCACGATAGGCCGTGTCGGAGAGGCTGCCGCCTGCGCGGACAAGTTCCGCAGGGAGGGAGTGGACATTACGCTTACCGTTACGCCCTGCTGGTGCTACGGCTCCGAAACGATGGATATGGACCCTATGACAATCAAAGCGGTTTGGGGCTTTAACGGAACGGAACGCCCCGGAGCGGTTTATCTTGCGTCGGTGCTTGCGACACACGCGCAAAAAGGACTTCCCGCGTTCGGAATATACGGGCATGACGTACAGGAGGCGGACGATACCTCCATACCCGCCGACGTTGAGGAGAAGCTTTTAAGATTCGGACGCGCCGCAGTCGCCGCGGCTACCATGCGCGGAAAGTCATATCTCCAGATAGGCTCGATTACAATGGGTATAGGCGGCTCGATAATTGACCCCGCTTTCATTGAGGAGTATCTCGGAATGAGAGTCGAATCCGTGGACGAGGTTGAAATAATAAGGCGAATGACCGAGGGCGTATACGACGAGGCGGAATATCAGAAGGCGCTTGCGTGGACAAAAGCAAAATGCAAGGAAGGCTTTGATAAAAATCCTGAGGAGATTCAGAAATCCAGAGAACATAAGGATTCCGACTGGGAATTTGTTGTCAAGATGATGGTTATCATAAAGGACCTTATGAGCGGCAACAAGAATCTGCCGGATGGCTGCGAAGAGGAAAAGGTAGGACATAACGCAATCGCGGCGGGCTTCCAGGGACAGAGACAGTGGACGGATTTTTA
The DNA here is from genome assembly GCA_014799955.1 of Butyrivibrio sp. Taxonomy (GTDB): domain Bacteria; phylum Bacillota; class Clostridia; order Lachnospirales; family Lachnospiraceae; genus Eshraghiella. The sequence continues at coordinate 21,789 of JAAVHB010000059.1, forward strand.
TCCCAACTGCGATTTCCCCGAATCCATGCTCAACACCTCCTTTGACTGGAACGGAGCAAGGGAGCCTTACATACTCGCAACCGAGAACGATACGCTCAACGGACTCGGAATGCTTTTTATGAAGCTGCTTACGAACAGGGCGCAGATTTTTGCGGACGTAAGAACCTATTGGAGCCCCGAGGCAGTCAAAAAAAGCACCGGCTACGAAATAGAAGGCAAAGCGAAGGAAGCCGGAGGCTTTATCCACCTCATCAATTCCGGCGCCGCCTGCCTTGATGCCTGCGGCGAGGTAAAGGACGCCGACGGAAACGGAGTTATGAAGCCTTGGTACGAGATTACCGAGGAGGATCAGGAAGCGATTCTTAACGCAACCACATGGAATTACGCTGACCTCGGATATTTCAGGGGAGGCGGCTATTCGTCAAGATTCCTTACAAGAGCGGAGATGCCCGCCACAATGATAAGGCTTAACCTTGTAAAAGGGCTCGGACCGATGCTCCAGATTTGCGAGGGCTACACAATCAATCTTCCCGACGAGGTTTCGGATAAGCTCTGGAAGAGGACGGACTACACATGGCCCTGCACATGGTTTGCGCCTATAACCACCGGAAAGGGTCCCTTTGCGACGGCGTACGATGTCATGAACAACTGGGGAGCCAACCACGGTGCGATTTCCTACGGTCACATAGGTGCCGATTTGATTACGCTCTGCTCAATCCTGCGCATACCCGTGGCAATGCATAATGTTGACGAAAGCAAGATTTTCAGACCGTCATCATGGAATGCGTTCGGCATGGACAAGGAAGGACAGGATTACAGGGCATGCGCGGCTTACGGTCCTCTCTATAAAACAATCAGGTAAAATTTAAGGAAAGTCCCGTTCGGCATAAAAGCCTCGCGGGAATGTTAAAGGAGATTTTTATGTACGAAGATATAAAGGAACAGATGTGTGACGTGTGCCACAAAATGTGGCAGCTCGGCTGGGTTGCCGCAAACGACGGAAACGTGTCGGTGAAGCTTGAGGACGGAACCTTTCTCGCCACTCCCACCGGAATCAGCAAAAGCTTTATCACGCCGGAAAAGATAGTGCATATCGACAAGGACGGAGTCATCATCGAGGCAAACGGCGATTACAGACCGTCCTCCGAGATAAAAATGCATTTGAGATGCTATCAGGAAAGAGAGGACGTGGGAGCCGTTCTGCACGCGCACCCTCCGGTTGCGACGGGATACGCCGTGGCAAATGTGCCGCTTGACGAATATTCGATGATTGAAACCGTTATCGCAATCGGCTCGATTCCCGTGACACCTTACGGAACGCCCTCGACCTATGAGGTTCCCGAGGCAATCGCGCCGTATCTCGGAGAGCATGACGTTGTTTTGCTCCAGAATCACGGGGCGCTCTCGGTGGGAGCCGATTTGCTGACCGCGTATTACAGAATGGAAACGCTTGAGCTTTTTGCCAAAATAAGCCTTAACGCCCATCTGCTCGGCGGCGCGCAGGAAATTTCAAAGCCCAATATCGACAAGCTTATTTCCATGCGCTCGTCCTACAAGGTTACGGGAAAGCATCCCGGCTACAAGAAATATCCGCATCCGGAGGACAAATAATTTGAAATATTATCTCGCAATAGACATAGGCGCTTCGGGAGGACGGCATATGCTGGCGTCGCTTGAGGACGGCAGAATGCGTCTTGAGGAGGTATACCGTTTCGAGAACGGACTTGTCGAAAAGGATGGCGAGCTTTGCTGGGATCACGAACGTCTTTACGGCGAAATCCTTAAGGGAATGCGCCGCTGTAAGGAGATTGGCAAAATCCCCGAGAGTGTTGGCGTTGACACATGGGGAGTTGATTTTGTACTTCTTGACAAGAACAACCGGATAATCGGAAATACCGTAAGCTACCGCGACGGACGCACCAAGGGTATGGACGAACTGGTTTATGAGCTTATCCCCGAGAAAGAGCTTTACGCCCGTACCGGAATCCAGAAAGCGATGTACAACACGATATATCAGCTTATGGCGGTAAAAACAAAGCATCCCGAGTATCTTGAAAATGCCGAGCGACTGCTTTTTACGCCGGATTATTTTCATATGAGGCTGTCGGGAAAGGCGGTAAACGAATATACGATTGCTACAACCTCGCAGCTCATAACTCCCGCGACGGGAAGCTGGGATTACAAGCTGCTTGAGAAGCTCGGATACCCCAAAAAGCTTTTCGGAGAGCCCGTAGTGCCCGGTAAGGTATTGGGCGGACTTACTCCCGAATGTATAGCCGCCGTCGGGTATGACTGTAAGGTGGTGCTTCCGGCAAGCCATGACACGGCTTCGGCTGTGCTTGCCGTTCCGAGCGTCGGAGTAAAAAGCGTCTACATCAGCTCCGGCACATGGTCGCTTATGGGAGTCGAGCGCGGAAGCGCCGACTGTTCGGAAAAAGCAAGACTGCATAATATGACAAACGAGGGCGGATACGGACGCCGTTACCGCTTCCTCAAGAATATTATGGGAATGTGGATGATTCAGTCCGTAAAAAAAGAATCCGGGACGAGCCTTTCCTACGCCGAAATCTGCGAGGAGGCATCAAAACAGAGCATATCCTCGGTTGTTGACTGCTACGACGAAAGATTCCTCGCGCCGGAAAATATGACAAAAGAGATTGCCGACGCGTGCAGGGAGAGCGGACAGCAGGTTCCGGCGGATTTGTACGAAACGGCGTGCGTAATCTACAAAAGCCTCGCCAAATGCTATGCCGACACGATCTCCGAGATTGAGGAAATGACATACGAGCACTACGACTGTATCAATGTGGTCGGAGGCGGCTCCAACGCAGAGTATCTTAACAGACTTACCGCCGAATACACCGGGCGCACCGTTTACGCCGGTCCCGGCGAAGCGACGGCAATCGGCAATGTTGCTGCTCAGATGCTTGCGGACAGATGCATACCGAACCTCGCTTCCGTGCGTCGCTGCATCTTTGATTCGTTCGGTGTAAATAAATATGAATGAGTAAAGACTGCCCCTCATATACTGTAAAAGGAGTACAAATTTACGGTATAAAGGGGCAGTTTTATGGACAATATCAGCATTTACAAGGATATAAAGGCCCGGACTGACGGGGAAATATACATAGGCGTTGTGGGTCCGGTGCGCACCGGAAAATCCACCTTTATCAAGAAATTCATGGATTTGATGGTCATTCCCGCGATTGAAAATCCCAACGAGAGGGAGAGGGTCATCGACGAGCTGCCCCAGTCGGCGGGCGGCAGGACGGTTATGACGACGGAGCCGAAATTCATACCCAAGGACGCGGTGGAAATAAATCTCGGAAGCAGCATAAAGGCGAATTTCAGGCTTATAGACTGCGTGGGCTACCTCGTAAAGGGCGCGCAGGGCATCTATGAGGACGAAAAGGAGCGCCTCGTAAAAACACCGTGGTTTGCCGAGGATATTCCGTTTACAAGAGCCGCCGAATACGGCACCGGAAAGGTAATAAAGGACCATTCCACCATAGGAATCGTGGTGACGACGGACGGCAGCATCGGCGATTTGCCGCGCGAAAATTATCTTGAAGCTGAGGAAAAGACTATCTCGGAGCTTAAGAAAATAAATAAGCCCTTCGTAGTTATTGTCAATTCAACAACTCCGGCAGCCGACGAAACGGCGCGTACGGTTGAATACATATCGCAAAAGTACGGCGTGTCCGCGATGTCGGTCAACTGCGAGCAGCTTACAAAGGAGGACATAAACAATATCCTCCTCAGAATCCTGTATGAATTTCCGGTGTGCAGCATCGAGTTTTATCTTCCTAAATGGGTTGAGATGCTTCCGTCGGACAATGAAATCAAGCAGGACATAATAACCTGCGCCAGAGCCGTAACGGATTCGGTCACATACATAAAGGACATCACAGCCTCGCAGCCGTCCTGTGACTCAAAATTTATTTCCAAAATAAAATACGACACCTTTGATTTCAATAACGGAATTCAGAGAATCAATATTTCCGTTGACGAAAAATACTACTACGACAATTTAAGCCAGCTTATCGGCGAGGACATAAACGACGAGTATGAGCTTATCTCGATGATTCGCTCGCTCTCCATTATGAAAAAAGAGTACGGACGCTATATAGACACGGCGCGTTCCTCAATGGCAAAGGGCTACGGCGTCGTCATGCCGGAGCGCAGCGAAATCAGCCTCTCCGAACCCGAGGTAATAAAAACCGGCAACAAATACGGCGTTAAAATCAAGGCGGAAAGCCCGTCCGTACACATGATACGCGTAAATATCGGCACCGAGATTTCGCCGATTGTGGGCAGCGAAGCGCAGGCAGCCGACCTTATAAAATATATTTCCGAGAACTCACAGAATGGCGACGTCTGGGACACCAATATTTTCGGCAAATCCATAGGCCAGCTTGTTGAGGACGGAATACGCACTAAAATACAGATGATTAACGACGACTGTCAGGTTAAGCTTCAGGAAACCTTGCAGAAGGTGGTAAACGAAAGCAACGGCGGGTTGGTATGCCTGATAATTTAGCTTAACGGCAAGGCTTCGCCTGTTTTGGCGGGGCGAAAAATAATGAAGCGGCATAAAGCCGGATTTGTTCTTACGGAAAAGGACGAATCCGGCTTTAATTTCATATATGATATTATAAAAGATATCTATAATCATATAAACAATAATATGAATCTATCGTTTATTTGAAAATTATCAGCAAATATTCTACACAAAATGCAAGATGAAAGTTATAAAATATTATACCTATTGACATTATACATTGACATATAGTATATTATATATAATTAAACTTGAATAATCGGATATACAGCAGAAGCTAAGCGGTAGGAAATGAAAGAAAAGCTTAAGTTGAGTTTGTTTTTATTATTAATAACAAAGGAGAAAGAAACATGGTTATATTTTCTACAAAATTTTATGTAACAAAGGAATTAACAAAAGAAAAACTAATAGAGCTTGCATTTGAATGGATAAATGGTAGTCCACATTATGAATTTAATAATCTTAGATGGAGTGGAGAAGATTTATATGAACAAGAAAGTAAAAAACAGAAGTTTTCAGTGGTTCAGTCAAATGATACAAAAATATTGGCAATTAGATTAGAAAATATAGATGATGATAACATTTTGTGGACGAATGATTTTGTTTATGAGGAGTGTGATAGAAACAATATATTATTTGTGCGTTTGGCTCATGATGCTGTTAATAAAGAAACAGTTGTAACGAGAGGATACAACCGTCCTAGATTGATGAAAAAAATATTGCAATTGGGATATGGTGCTAAAGATAATAATTTACTGATTTCAGACCAAGAAATTCTTATTACTGAACATAATCTGGATTTGGCGGAAAATATAATATGTGGAAAAACAAAATATCTACTGCCGATAATATATGTTACACGACGTTTTACTGATAATAGCACTCTATTTGATACAAAAGAGTTGGCAAAAGATTTAGCAGGAACTGCACATGTAATTGTAGAGGAGAGCACAGAAATAACATCAAAATTAAAGGAATTAACTGATTGTGAAAATCCGTTTAATGGGGCTGTACATATCTATTATACGGATAAAGTTGGTACAAGGATTATCCCCGATGAATTCATAGAAGCAAATAATTTTAGATATAAAATTGTAAATTCCGTATGTCGAAGACTTTCTTTAATTAAAGTTGATGATAAATATACTTGGGGGACGATAAGATATCAAAAACTTTTAGAGAAATATCGTAAAGACAAGAAGGCAAATTTAGAGTTAGAAGAAGTACGTAAGGAAATAGATAAAGAACATAAGCAGTTAGTTGATGATATGGAATCAGAACTTAATAAGTTGAGAAGTAAATTACAATTTTACGAATATGCTTTCCAAAATAAAAAAAAGGAGCAAACTGGAAACATTTTGCTTAATTGTAATGAGGATGATTTTTATGAAGGAGAAATAAAAGATATGCTCCTAAGATTACTGCAAAATGAAAAAGAAAAAATGGATACAGATCCAAATCAAATTGGATGGCGAAGATATCATGTTCTGATGTCAATTTTGCAGGAAAATGAAATTATCGGAAATGGAGAAAAACTTGCCTCTGAATTAAAAAATATAATGAGTAGGTTAGATAGAATAAGTGCAAAAGATAAAAATCGTTTAAGAGAGTTAGGTTTTGTCGATCGGGATGGTAAGCATAATAA
>JAAVHB010000060.1 GCA_014799955.1 Butyrivibrio sp.
GAGGACGTGTTCCTCAAGGATATGAAGCTTTTTTATACGGACTGGTATCAGGACTGCGACGGCAAAAACCTTCTGGAGTACAACGAGGGCTTTCAGGGCGTAGTCAGACGCTTTATAAAGGGCGATGAGGACCAGCTTCAGGCTTTTTTGTACGCTATGAGAAAAAATCCGCAATACGCGGGCAGCGTGAATTTTGTGGCGAGCAACAACGGCTTTACTCTCGCCGACGTTTATTCCTATGACCGCAAGCACAATGAGGCGAACGGAGAGAATAACAGGGACGGAGCGGATTATAATTTCAGCTGGAACTGCGGAGTTGAAGGAAACACCAAAAAACGCAGGGTGAACGAGCTGCGCCTGCAGCTTATGAAAAATGCCGTCACGTTTCTTATGACGGCGCAGGGCGTGCCGATGATATACGCGGGCGACGAATTCGGGAACAGTCAGGAGGGCAACAACAACGCTTACTGTCAGGATAATGAGCTTGGCTGGGTTGACTGGGGCGCGTACAACCGCAACAGGAAATTTTTTGATTTCGTAAAAATGCTGATTTCATTCCGAAAGGAGCATAAAATACTGCATATGGACAGGGAGCCGTTTATGGTGGATTACAAGTATCTCGGGCTTCCGGACGTATCCTACCACGGGACAAAGGCGTGGTACCCCGAGCTTGAGCATTACAGCAGACATGCCGGAATCATGTACTGCGGCGCTTACGCGGGCGGCGAGGAAAACGTATATCTTGCCTTCAATATGCACTGGGAGCCGCATGAGCTTGCGCTTCCGAATGTTTCGGGACGGAGCTGGAAATTTGCTTTCGGAACCGACGGCTCGGAATGCGAATTCGCAAACGACGGAAGAGCCATAAAGCTCGGCGCGAGAGCGTTAGCGGTTTTTACGGATGAGAAGGCTCCGGCTTTGCAATTAAAAAAATAGTTGATATTCCACTGTAAATATTATACAATGGTACAAGATAGATTCTAAGGAGGTATACCTATAAATGGTAACAGCAGGTGATTTTAAAAACGGCATCACAATCGAGATGGACAGTAATATCTGGCAGATTATTGAATTTCAGCACGTTAAACCCGGAAAGGGAGCGGCGTTTGTAAGAACCAAGTTAAAGAATATCAAGAGCGGCGGCGTGGTTGAGAAGTCATTCAGACCTACCGAGAAATTCCAGCTCGCGCATATTGATAAATCGGAATATCAGTATCTTTATAATGACGGAGAGTTTTATTTCTTCATGAACACGGAGAATTTTGAACAGATTCAGCTTCCGCAGGACAGCGTGGGCGATGCGCTCAAGTTTGTCAAGGAGAACGATATGTGCAAGCTCTGTTCATATCAGGGAGAGGTGTTCGCTATCGAGCCTCCCATGTTTGCCGAGCTTGAGATTACCGCGACTGAACCCGGTGTTAAGGGCGATACCGCAACCGGAGCAACAAAACCCGCAACGGTTGAAACCGGAGCTACGGTATATGTTCCGCTTTTCGTAAATCTCGGAGACAAGATTAAGATTGACACCAGAACGGGTGAGTATCTTTCAAGAGTTTAGGCTTCTTACGCGCCGGAGTACTGTATCAGCTCCGGCGTTGTTTTCTTTATATTTTTCTTGCCTTGACCGTTCGGTACGGCGGTATCGGGCTGTTTTTTCCACAAAATAAAAAGTATAATCCTCAGCCTGCCGGGGTTGAAATAGAAAAGGATTTGCGTATGGAATACGAACTGTTTTTACGGAAGATAAAGGAAGCCGTGCAGGAGCTCTGCGGGGACGGCGAAAGCGTGATTATAACAAAGGTCATGAGGAACAATTCTCTTTGTCATGACGCCATTGTGCTGAAGAAAGACGGCACTGCAATAACGCCTGCGGTTTATCTTGACGGATACTACGAAAAATATCTCAGGGGCACGGATATAGACACCATTGCGGACGAAATCCTGCTCATCAACAGTATGAAACCCTTTATCAAAGAATTTCCTGCCGAAAAATTATACGATTTTGACCTTGTCAGGGACAGGATTATATACAGATTGGTCAATACGGGGCGCAATGAGATTCTGTTGGAAACGGTTCCGCACAGAGAATATTTTGACATGTCGATTATTTATTATATAGGAATGGAATCCGGCGACGAGAACGCATTTGCCGCCGTGCCCGTACGGAACGGTCATATGAGGCTGTGGGGAATTGACGAGGAGGCTCTTTATGAACTTGCCAGCGAAAATACCGTGAGGATTTTTCCTACCGTAATCAGGAAAATGTCGGATTTGCTAGATGAAATTTATTACGGGAATTCGTATGATGCCGCCGCCGTAAAGGAGGACGCCGCGGAGGATTACGGTTTTGAGGCGAAGCTTTATGTGGCTTCAAACGGCAGGACATTTTTCGGAGCGTCGTGTATGCTTGACGGTAATGCGCTTTATGATTTTGCAAAGCAAAACGGAGATTTTTATATTATTCCGAGCAGCATTCACGAAATAATTCTTGTGCCGGAGGAGACTCAGACGGACGGGCAGAAGCTTTTGAAGCTTGTAAGGGATATAAGCGAAGCGAACGGTGATTTCGGGAATTTTCTTTCCGACAGCCTGTATAAATACGATGCGGACAACCGCTCTGTTATAAAAATTAATAATATTAATCTATAACGCGATAACACTTTAATAAATTAGGAATAAGTGCAAAATCAAAAAATTTCTTGCGGTCATATCAAAATTTTATTATAATTGTTTCCAGTGAGTATTTGATACTTTAATGTGTTAAAAAGGAGGAAATTATAATGTCATATGTAGACGAGGTATTGGAGCTTGTCATAGCCAAGAATCCGGCGCAGCCCGAGTTTCATCAGGCAGCCAAAGAGGTGCTTGAGTCTCTCCGTGTTGTAATCGAAGCAAACGAGGAGGAGTACCGTAAGGACGCGCTGCTTGAAAGGCTTGTTACACCCGAGAGAATCGTTATGTTCCGCGTGCCGTGGGTTGACGACAAGGGACAGGTTCAGGTAAACAACGGCTTCAGAGTACAGTTCAACAGCGCAATCGGACCTTATAAGGGAGGGCTGCGTTTCCATCCGTCGGTTAATCTCGGCATAATCAAATTTTTGGGCTTTGAGCAGATTTTCAAGAACTCTCTTACCGGACTTCCTATCGGGGGCGGCAAGGGCGGTTCAGATTTTGACCCCAAGGGCAAATCCGACAGAGAGGTTATGGCGTTCTGCCAGAGCTTCATGACCGAGCTTTGCAGACACATCGGCGCTGATACCGATGTTCCTGCCGGAGATATAGGTGTCGGCGGACGTGAAATCGGTTTTATGTACGGACAGTACAAGAGAATCCGCAACCTTTACGAGGGCGTTCTCACCGGAAAGGGACTTACCTACGGCGGCTCGCTTGCGAGAACCGAGGCAACCGGTTACGGACTTCTTTACCTTACCGAGGAGATGCTTAAGTGCAACGGCAAGGATATAGCCGGAAAGACAATCGCAGTATCCGGTGCCGGCAATGTTGCTATTTACGCAATCCAGAAGGCTCAGCAGCTTGGCGCTAAGCCTGTTACCTGCTCCGATTCTACGGGCTGGATTTACGATCCCGAGGGAATCGACGTTGAGCTTCTCAAGGAAGTTAAGGAGGTTAAGAGAGCGCGTCTTACCGAGTATGCGGCTGCAAGACCTTCGGCTGAATATCATGAGAAGGCAAACGGAGAGCATGGCGTATGGTCGGTTAAATGTGATATCGCTCTTCCCTGCGCAACTCAGAACGAGCTTGACATTGAGGACGCAAAGGCACTTGTTGCCAACGGCTGCTTCGCTGTAGCTGAGGGCGCGAATATGCCCACCACTCTTGAGGCTACCGAGTATTTCCAGAAAAACGGCGTTCTTTTCTGCCCCGGCAAGGCTTCAAACGCGGGCGGCGTTGCAACGTCTGCTCTTGAGATGAGCCAGAACTCCGAAAGACTCAGCTGGACCTTTGAGGAGGTTGACGCAAAGCTCAAGAATATTATGGTCAACATTTTCCATAATCTTGACGAGGCATCCAAGAAGTACGGACTTGAGGGCAACTATGTTGCCGGCGCGAACATCGCGGGCTTCCTTAAGGTTGCCGAGGCAATGAAGGCTCAGGGTATCGTTTAATAGCCGGATTTCAAGATAAAAGAGTACATGAGAGCAAAGTCCCGAAGGCGCAGGTCTTCGGGATTTTTTTTATTTGCTTGCTGTGGCGTTTCAGTTTTACTATATATGAATATAAACAAAGATATTGAGAGAATCTCTTAGTATTAATGAGTTGCTTAGGAAAAAATAATGATAATAAAAGCCACAATGGTTTGCAGGAAAGTCACTGGGATTGTGGCTTTTGTTATTATTAAAAATAAAACATCTGTTCAAGTAACAAAGTATTGACAATGACATACAAAGCTAAGTAGAATATTATTCAGTGCGAGAGGGATTATTAAAAAGAAAATTATAAAAGAGAATTAAAACGAAGGAGCGAAATCTTATGAATTTGATTAGCTTGTTTAGTGGATGTGGAGGTCTTGATCTTGGGTTTGAGAAAGCAGGATTTAAAATTCCTGTAGCTAATGAATTTGATAAAACAATATGGGAAACATTTAAAGCAAATCATCCAAAAACACATTTAATAGAAGGTGATATTAGGAATGTTACAAGGGATGATATTGCTCAATACATAGATGGAGAGGTAGATGGAATCATTGGAGGACCGCCTTGTCAATCTTGGTCGGAAGCTGGCTCTCTTAAGGGAATAAAAGATGCAAGAGGACAATTGTTTTTTGACTATATCAGGATATTGAAGGAGTTTCAACCTAAGTTTTTCCTTGCAGAAAATGTAAGTGGAATGTTGGCTGATAGACATTCTGTAGCTGTTCAGAATATTCTGTATATGTTTGAAGAGGCAGGCTATGATGTTTCTTTTACATTAGTAAATGCAAAGGATTATGGTGTTGCAGAAGAGCGAAAAAGGGTATTCTATATTGGATTTAGAAAAGACTTAAATATTGAATTCGGATTTCCAAAGGGTTCCACAAAAGATGATTCAAAGAAGATTACTTTACGTGATATTATTTGGGATCTACAAGATACAGCAGTTCCATCGGGACCTAAGAATCATCACAATATAAATGCAATCAATAATAATGAATATTTCACAGGTGCATACTCTTCAATTTTTATGAGCCGAAATCGTGTGAAATCATGGGAAGAGCAGGCTTTCACAGTTCAGGCATCTGGTCGCCAATGTCAATTGCATCCACAAGCACCTAAGATGCTTAAGGTAGGAACAAATGATTGTCGTTTCGTTGAAGGTAAAGAACATCTTTATAGAAGAATGACAATTCGAGAGGTTGCGAGAATACAGGGATTCCCGGATGACTTTAAGTTCATTTACGAGGATACTAATACTGCATATAAAATGATTGGCAATGCAGTACCTGTAAATTTGGCATATGAGATTGCTGTTGCAATAAAATTGTATCTTGAAGGTAAAGGTACTTCTGTTGAAATTGACAGAGAGGCTATTGATGCTAAGGAGGTCAATGAGAGAAAGGTGAGTACAAAGAGTAATGATCAGGGAAGAGCATATGAATACGCGTGGATTCAGACTTTATATAAAGTTTTAGCTGAATTAAGAAAAACAAGAATTGTAGAGAATTCAAGTTTGGTTGCAAATGAAAAAGCTTGGTCTCTTATGGATGAAGATATGCAGGAAACATTTATGATTTCTGCGGGTGCTGCGATTGATACTATATTGGAACTTGAACCAATGATGTCTGAAGTAGATAATGATGAACTTACGCTTGAATTCCAAAAGGATGGAGAGGGCGTTAAAGGTGATGTGCGTGACATCGTTATAAAGAGACAGGATATTGAGTGGGAAGTGGGTCTAAGTATTAAACATAATCATGATGCCATAAAGCATAGCAGGCTAAGTCACAAACTTGATTTTGGAAATGAATGGTTTGAGATGCCATGTAGTGAGGAGTACTGGAGTGCAGTAGGTCCTATTTTTGAAATCTTAAAGCAGGAAAAGAAAAATGGAACAAAATGGTCAGAAATTGAAAATAAGGGTCAGAAAATATATACTCCTTTGCTTCAGGCTTTTATTAATGAGATTAATCGTGCAAACAAGAAAAATAATATTATGCCAAGGAAAATGATAGAGTATCTGATTGGAAGAGAAGATTATTATAAGGTTGTAAGTAAGGACGGTAGAAAGCTTACAATGGTTCATACATTCAATATGCATAATACTTTGAATAAGCCAGCTAAGAATAAGATTTCAGCAATCACTGTTCCTGTTGTGAAATTACCTACAAGGCTTGTGACGATTGAGTTTAAGCCAGATAGTGACAATATTGTGGAAATGTATCTTGATAATGGTTGGCAGCTTAGTTTCAGAATCCATAATGCAAGCACAAAGGTTGAACCAAGTCTTAAGTTTGATGTTCAATTTATTAGTATGCCGATGGAGGTTCTTAATATTGAATGTAAATGGAATTAAGGCAGTGCGATAATCGAGAAAGATTCTTTTATACTTCAAGTAGAAAGTGATAATTTTATTTAATGGAAGGGAAAAAGAATTAGAAGATAAGAATACAGCACTTTGTTTGTTATATTTGTTCTCATAAAGCATAAGGGGGAAAAAACATGGGGATACAAGATATGCTTCCATATAGAACACCGAATCATAAAAACAAAAGATTATTAGATCCACATGTGGTTATTATCGGTGCAGGAGCATCTATAGCAGCATGCAAAATAGATAAAAATGGAAAAGAGGTTCCAATACTTAAAAATATACATAATGTATTAGGTCTTACATATGAAATTGAACAGTATGATTTTTCTGATGAGCAGATGGCAGATTTTGAAAAATTATTTTCAGATATATATGGTAAGAAAGAATATGTGGACTTGCAGGCGAAGCTGGAGCATGAGGTTTGTGATTACTTTAGTAAGCTGGTAATTCCTGATACCCCAACGTTGTATGATTATCTGATTTTGTCATTAACAGAAAAAGATGCAATTATATCGTTTAATTGGGATCCATTTTTAATCCAGGCATATAGGCGAAATATCATTGTTGGAAATTTACCAGAGTTGATATTTCCACATGGGAATTCGGGAGTAGGACTATGTTATGACTGCAAGCTTAAGGGGTATGCTAATTGCTTGTGTCCGAATTGTTTTAAGGATTTAGAACAAATGCCTTTATTATATCCGATAGGGAAGAAAGATTATAACAGTAAGTTAATAATAAAAAATGAATGGAATAGAGCAAGAGATGTTTTATCTAGGGCAGCAGGAATCACAGTATATGGATATGGTGCACCTGTTACTGATATTGAAGCGGTAGAATTGATGAAATCCGCGAATAACATTAGTCGAATGAAAGACATAGCTCCATTTACAATAATTAACTTGGCAAGTAATGAAGAAGAACAACGTAAGAAGTGGTCTGATTTTTATGATGTTGATATGATGCTGTATTGTAACCATTTTGAAGAAACTATGTTGTGGAATAATCCAAGGGTAAGTTTGGAAACACTATTTGATGCTATTCTTCAGCAGCAACCTAGACATACAGAAAAACCATTCAAGAAATATTCAACTCTTAAAGAATTGCAAGATTTTGTCAAAACAATCACAGAGTTTGATATGTGTATATAAAACTCTTAGCAGTAAGAGTTTTAGTTTATTATTAAATAAATATAATAAACGAAAATGTGATTCGGAACGATACGGAAAAAATATTATTTGGTACAGATAGATGATAATGACTCCGGAATAGAGGGATACCGTCAGCGCATAAAAGTTAGCGCTTACTCATTGAAATATACTGACTTCTTAAATCCTCCGGTTGAGCGTCTTCTCAATTAACGGTTTCTTTACAAGGTATATTTCCCGCGTTATTATTGGCTTAAGAAAAATACCCCGCGGGGATTAAGGAGATGTGAAGAATGGAGCTGGGAGAAAGAATATCTTTGTACAGGCGCAACAGGAATCTTACGCAGGAGGAGCTGGCGGCGCGGATGGGTGTGACGCCTCAGGCAGTGTCCAAATGGGAGAGGAAGCAGAGCTTTCCTGATGTGACCATGCTGCCGGAGCTTTGCCATATTCTGGAAGTGAGCGCGGATTTGCTCTTGGGAACCGAAAAAAATATTTTTTCCGAAAAGAATGACCCTATAATCAGCGAAGAGGTTATGAGAAGGCTGAGGACATGTGAAAATCCGCTTGCGATTATTTTGGGGATTGGACTTGTCGGGGCGTTTGCGAAGACGGATTATGTCACTTTCATTGAAAATCAGCGAATGGAGCTTGCGGCAAAGGGCATTTTGATGCCCGTGGTTCGTATCATGGACCGTTCTGAGCTTGCCGAAAACGAGTGGATGATTGTGGCGTACAACCGGATTTTGTTTGATGAAAAAATAGAGAGTATGCCGGAGGATTTGGGACTGTATATGGCGGAAACTCTCGGAAAAACCGTTGCCGTAAATTACGGGTATATTTTGAACAGGGATTTGGTCTGCGCCATTGTCGAGAATCTGGGAACCGTCTATCCGGTGCTTATAAAAGGAGTGGTTCCCGAAAAAGTTTCCTACGCGCTGCTTCAGAATGTTATGAGCGGACTGTGGGAGCGGGGGCATAACGCTGTTTGTTATATGATTAAAATTATAGAAAAAATAGAGAGCTGCCTGTACAGGGAGCCGGACATCAGCGAGGAGAAGCTGATACTTGCCGTTGCCGGGGATATTGAGCGCGGCGACGATTATTTCAGATTTTTGGAGGAAAAAAGTGGGATTGTTTAACAGGTCTAAAGACAAAATGAAAGAAAAAATCGTACAGGAGATTGTGCCGATTGCCGGACGCGTATCAATATTTGACACGGATTATCCGATTGACAGAAACGACTGGACCCAGATTTATTCGGCGTGCGTGGGACCGATGGTCGTTATACAGAAGGCGTTTGCCGAACAGGTTGTAAAGGACAGAAACTGGTATTTTGATTTCGGGAAAGGAACGATAAGCTTCGGCGAGGACGTGTACCCCATGCAGTTTATAGGCAGCGAGGCGGACAGCAGCGAATCGTGGATGTGGGGCTGGCACAATATAAACGGTTTTGACGGGAAGCTTTTAAAGCTTGCAAACGAGGTCAGGGAAATAGGCGTAAAATGGGATTATGACGTGCTGACAACGGAGTGCTTCGGTCTTGACGAGGATTTTAACGGGCACAATCTGTCGATGGTTGCGTGCGCCCTGTCAAAAGAGAATTACTGCTACTACAGGTGCCCGCATGACCACGGAGCCGTGTTTGCGGCGGTCTGCGGCGTTCCGGATTCGGTTTTCGCCCCGGTTACGGCGCACGAATTCATTGCGAGGACGGTTGAATGCATAGAACAGCTTCCCGTAGACCACCGTATACTTATAGAAAGCCTGCTGATGTGGAATGGTACGGCTTATGAGTGGAATGGTAACGTGCTGACGGCTCATTTTCCGGAAGAAGCCCACGTACAGGTGAAATTCGAGAAGGCGGGCGATTTTTTGAGAGTCGCGGGAATAACGACGAAATCTTAGGACGGGGTGGATTTTATGATTGTCAGACAGCTTACGGACGGCACCGTCAAACAGGAGGCGGTGAGAAAAATTCTCGAAGCGCTTCCCGACTGGTTCGGAATAGAGGAGGCGCGGGAGGAATACATAAAAAACAGCGTGGAGGAGCTTTGTTTTGCGGCGTATGAGGATAATGAGGAGCCGATAGGCTTTCTGTGCCTTAAGGAAACGGGAAAAGATACCGCGGAGCTGAGCGTCATGGGTGTGCTTTCAGAATATCACCGAATGGGCATCGGGAGTGCGCTTTTTAATTCCGCAAAAGAATTCCTTTTAAAGCAAAAGCGGTATTCGTTTTTACAGGTAAAAACCGTGCAGATGGGGAAATATGAGGAGTATGACAGGACAAACCGTTTTTATCAGAGTCTCGGCTTTAAGGAGTTTGAGGTTTTTCCGACACTGTGGGACGAATGTAATCCGTGTCAGATATATGTGATGTCGCTTGAATAATATCTACGGTGTCCGTTTTTTTGTATATACAATTAGACAATCAGAAATAATACTTGTGCAAATCCCACAAAAGGAGTATAATATCTCTGATAATTATGAGGAGATTTTTAAGGGAGTTTTATGAGTAAAAGCAAATTGAGCGGCCTCATAATCAAAATAGCCGTTCCGGTGGTGATTCTGGCGGTTTTGATTGTTATAAAGGTCAGGATGTCTTCGGATGATAAGCTTATCTTGGCCAGATATGTGCTTGTTACCTTTGACGGCTTTGACGGAAGAGCCGGGGCGACAGCTGTTCTGGACGATATGGGACTTTACTCCGCGCTTGCCGGAAGCGGCGCGGGTGAGGAGGAAAAGCTTAAGTATGAGGATTTTGTCAAATCCGTAACGTACAGGCTTGATAAGACACAGGGACTTAAAAACGGCGACGAGCTTACCGTGGAGGTGGATTACGACGAGAGCATTGCTCAGAAGCTGAAGATTAAGGCAGATAAGATGCCGCGCACAGTGCAGGTGTCCGGGCTTGAAACGGGAACCGAGCTTGATGTTTTTGCGGGACTTAAAATAATCACCGGAGGAATCAGCCCGTATATTTACGTCACATATTCCAACGAGTCGGACAACAAATATCTGGCGTCGCTTGAATATGAAATAAGCAGGACCTCGGGGTTGGCAATCGGAGACGAAATAACAATCCGGTGCAACATAGACAGGAAGGCGGCAGCAGGGCAGGGCTATTACTTTGAAAATAACGAGATGACCTATACTATCGAGCAGGCAGACAAGTATATAGACAATCCGGCAGAGCTGGATATGGAGGTGCTTGACGGGATAGTAAAGGAAAATATCGGGGTAATCGCCGAGGAGGTTGCGGATACCACGAAGCATATGTCCTATGAAGTGACGGGAAATATGAACTATCTTTTCCGCGACGGCAATGAGGAGGCGAAGGATTTTAAGCTTCATAAAGCGGTGCTTGCCTGCAATGCTTCGGGATATGAGCAGAACCACGAGAATTATGTGCTGTTTTTCTATGACGGCAAGGTGGCGATGCCTCTGTACAATAATACCGATGATCCTTACGAATATCTTGATGCGTGGATGTGCTTCATATATTCGGATGCGATACTTTCCAGAGAGGGAAAGATGTCTATGGCGACCAATGACCCGCAGCTTAGGTATGTATGCGGTTCAAGCTATGACGACGTGCTTTTGTCGGTAGTTGACGAAATCGGAAAAGCATACGATTTTAAGGATATCGAGAATAAATAATAAAAAAGAAAGGAAATGAAAATATGGCGTATACGAGAAAAAACCTGCGAATCGGAGATATTCTTCTTAATAACGGAATCATTACGGACGAGCAGCTTACACAGGCTCTTTCGGAGCAGAAATCCAAGAAAATCAAAATAGGTGAGGCACTTATTTCGCTGGGCTTTGTTACGCAGGATATGATAAACGACATTCTGTGCGAGCAGCTTGACATAGAATATGTTGATTTGCGCAAAATTGATATAGATGAAAACACGATGCACATGGTAAACGAGGATATTATCCGTAAATACCTTGTCGTTCCGTTCGGACTGGACAACAAGCAGGCCAACGTCATAAAGGTTGCAATGGAGAATCCCATGGACATTATGGCGATGGACGACATAAGCATCATAACCGGAATGAACGTAATGCCGTATCTTGCCAACGCCAACGACATAAGCGCGACGATTGACAAATACTACGGACAGTCGCAGGCTATCGCCGTTGCCGAGCAGTTCAAGCAGGAGCAGGCGAGCTACGCGGTTGACGATTCCGAGGAAAACGCGCGTAAGGAGGATATAGAGAATTCTCCCATCGTTCAGCTGGTTAAGGGAATCATTGAGCAGGCTGTAAGACAGAGAGCGTCGGATATACATATTGAGCCGTTTGAGTATATGGTTAAAATCCGTTACCGTGTTGACGGCGTTATGAGAGAGTCGATTAAATATGACCGAAGCCTTTATTCGGCGATTATCGCCAGACTTAAGGTTATTTCCGGAATGGATATATCCGAGAAAAGAAAGCCTCAGGACGGCCGTATAACTATAGTGGTTGACCGTAAGGAGTATGATATCCGTGTCAGCAACCTTCCAACCGTTTTCGGCGAGAAAGTGGTTATGCGTCTTGCTTCCAAGGAGGGCTTTAAGAGGGATAAAAAGGACCTCGGACTTACGGCTGAGGATATGGTTAAGTTTGAAAATATTTTAAAGAACCCGCACGGAATTATTCTCGTTACGGGACCCACCGGAAGCGGTAAGTCCACGACGCTCTATACGGCGTTAAGCGAGCTTTCGAGCGACGAGGTTAATATCATCACGGTAGAGGACCCTGTTGAGGCGAATGTGGACGGCGTAAATCAGGTTCAGGTAAATCCCAAGGCGGATCTGACATTTGCGAGCGCGCTGCGTTCCATTCTGCGTCAGGACCCTGATATAATCATGATAGGTGAGATACGAGACGGCGAGACTGCCGGAATCGCGGTAAAAGCGTCAATCACGGGTCACCTTGTTGTCAGCACGCTCCATACGAACAGTACGGCGGCTTCGGTTTCCCGTCTTATCGATATGGGCGTTGAGCCGTATCTGTTAGGCGACTCGCTTGTGGGAATAATCGCTCAGCGACTCGTGCGAAGACTCTGCGACTGCAAAAAATCAAAAGAGGCGACGGAGGAGGAAAAACTCAAGCTCGGCTTCAGTGTGACGGACTCGCTTATTCTCAAGGAGCCCTGCGGCTGTCAGGCATGCGGTTTTTCCGGGTATTACGGACGAATCGGTGTGTATGAGATAATGCCGATTACAAGAAAGCTCCGCAGGCTCATCGCGAACAGGGCGAATGCCGACGAGATAACGAAGCAGGCACAGATTGAAGGAATGACGACACTGCGTGACGCGGCGGCTAAATACGTTGTCAGCGGTGTGACCTCATATTCCGAAATGATGAAGATTACGTATGAGACAGACGATTAAGATGGGGGACTGGAAGGTAGAATTATATGGTTACAGTTGAGGAATTACTTCAGATAGGGAAGGAAAACAAAGCGTCAGACGTGCATATTACGGTCGGCATACCGCCCAGAATGAGATTGAGCGGCGGGCTCGTGACTATGGATTATCCGAGGCTTATGCCGCCGGATACCGACAACATGATTAAGGATATAATGAACGAGCGTCAGATTGAGATTCTGAACGAAAAGGGCGAGGTCGACTTTTCGTATTCAATCCCCTCACTCGGAAGATACAGAATTAACGTATTCAGGCAGAGGGGTTCTCTTGCCGCGGCAATCCGTCTTGTCGGTACGCAGATACCGAAGCCGGAAGAGCTTGGACTGCCGCGCTCGGTTATTGAGCTTGCCCGCAAAAAAAGAGGGCTCGTGCTTGTTACGGGACCCACCGGAAGCGGTAAGTCCACGACGCTTGCGTCGTTAATCGACAGAATAAACGAGATAACCTCCGCGCATGTCATAACCCTGGAGGACCCGATAGAGTATCTGCATCACCATAAGAAATCCATGGTCAATCAGCGTGAAATCGGGCTTGACTCCATGAGCTACGCAAACGCGCTTCGAGCCGCGCTCAGAGAGGACCCGGACGTTATTCTTGTGGGAGAGATGCGTGATCTTGAGACCATCTCGACGGCGATAACCGCTGCCGAGACGGGACACCTTGTTTTTTCAACGCTGCATACAATAGGCGCGGCAAGTACAATCGACCGAATTATCGATGTTTTTCCGCCGCATCAGCAGCAGCAGATAAGAGTGCAGCTTTCCATGGTGCTTGAGTCGGTAATTTCACAGCAGCTTATTCCGACCGCGGACAGGCAGCGCCGTGTGGCGGCATTCGAGGTTATGCATATGACCACCGCAATCAAGAATCTTATCAGAGAGTCAAAAACCTTCCAGATTGATTCAATGATTCAGACAAGCAGGAAGGTCGGAATGATTACCATGGACGACGCGCTTTACGAACTGGCGGGACGGGGAGACATTACCCGCGAGGTGGCTATAAGCTTTGCGCAGGACCAGCCCGCGCTTGAGAGGAAATTCGGAATGTTGCCGTCAATTTGACGCGCAATATCCAAAGATAACTGAATATAATGTAATGAAACGTAAGGAAAGTAACTTGGATTGATAAATTTCTGTCAATTTTCACAAAAAAAACATATTATTATTGATTTGTCTCGTTGAATGTGATACAATATTTTTATTAAAAGGCTACATACAAGAGGGTATATATGGCGAATTTCACATACAGAGTTATAACTAAAGAAGGCAAGGAGAAAAAAGGCTCGATTGATGCCGAGAACAAAGAAAAGGCGATTGCCGCTCTGAGAGGCGAGGGCAACACCGTTCTTTCGGTTGCGGCGGGAAGCGTGCTGAATAAAGAAATATCAATCGGCGGCAAGAAAGTCAAGTCGAGGGATTTCAGTATATTCTGACGACAGTTCAACAGTCTTCTGACGGCCGGTGTAGGAGTGGTACCCGCTCTTGAAATGCTGGCTGACCAGACCGAGAATAAGACACTTAAGGCTGCGGTGCTCAATGTGCATGACGGCGTGCAGAAGGGTGATACTCTGGCAGGCTCCATGAAGAAGGAAAAAGTGTTCCCTCCCTTACTTGTGAGCATGGTTGAAGCCGGCGAGGCGTCCGGTAATATCGAGATTTCACTTGAGAGAATGTCGGAGCATTTTGAGAAGGATACCAGGGTCAAGGGACTTCTTAAAAAAGCCATGATTTATCCTATAGTAATACTTGTGGTTGCTGTTATCGTGCTTGTTGTTATGGTTGTCGGCGTGTTGCCGTCCTTCGCGGAGATGTTCGAGGATATGGACGCGGAGCTTCCCGGACTGACAAAAGCACTTCTTTCGCTAAGCGACATACTGAAGGGCTATTGGTACATAATAATTGCCGTGATTGTCGGAATAGTGGTGGCAATCAAGCTTTACGGCAAGACGGAAACAGGCAAGAGGGTGTTTGCCAAGATGATACTCAAGCTTCCCGTATTCGGTAAGCTCAATGTAAAAACTGCCTGCGCGAGATTCGCGAGAACTTTCAGTACGATGCTTGCTTCGGGTATGCCGATGCTGGAGGCTATGGAAATCACCTCAAGGACAATAGGCAATATACTGTATCAGGATGCTCTGGAGGAGACGACAACACAGATTCAGAGAGGCGTTACGCTTGCGCAGCCACTCAAGAAATCGGGACTGTTCCCGCCGCTTGTCGTCCATATGGTCGGTATAGGTGAGGAAACCGGTAACCTTGAGGGAATGCTTAACAATACCGCAAGGTACTATGACGAAGAGGTTGAGATTGCGACACAGCAGGTAATGGCGCTTATTGAGCCGATGATTATCATTGTAATGGCGGGAATTGTTATCCTGATTCTCGGAGCTATATACGGTCCTATTATTACAATGTACAACACGCTTGGAAATGCTTAATGTCAGACAACAATATGGTGTTGACGTGCCGTTTACCCCGGCATGTTGATATAAAACGGGATTTCCCGTACGGTTCCGTAACGGAACCGAATAATATCAAGAAGGAGATTTGTAAAATGAAGTTATTTCAGAAAAAGAAGAACAACAAAGGTTTCTCTCTCGTAGAGCTTATCGTAGTAGTAGCTATCATGGCTGTACTTCTCGGAGTTCTTGTTCCTACTCTCGTAAGACACATCGAGACATCAAAGCAGAGCAAGGATCTTGACGGAATCGCAGAGATCCGCAATGCAATGGAGATTGCGCTTGCAAGCGAGGAGTTCTCTGCTCTTGAAGGAACGGCTACATATGATAACGGTAAAGTAAGCTTGACAAAAGACACTGCTATGACAACTGACCTGAATGAAGATTATACTAATGAGGTTCTTGAGAATCTTGCAACAGGTGAGGCAAGCTTTGAGTTCCAGTGCGGTTCTAAGAAGTACAAGGCTGCAACGGTTAAGTTCGAGGTTAAAAACCAGCATGTAAAGGCTTATGTCGATGATACAGAAGTAAAGTAATCTTTACTTTTTAGCTGTATAGTCTTTACTTGAGGTTTGGAATGACAGGGTATAATGTATGCTTGCTGAGATGATTCTTTTATACATAATAGTTTTCGCGTACGGCATTGTTGTCGGCAGCTTTGTGAATGTGCTCATTTACAGGCTGCCGGAACATGAGAATATCGCGACTGAACATTCTCACTGCATGAGCTGCGGCCATAAGCTGAGGTGGTACGACCTCGTACCGCTTTTCAGCTGGCTGTTTCTCAAGGGTAAATGCAGATATTGCAAGGCGCGGATTTCGGCGCAGTACCCGATAGTTGAAGCTGTCAACGGGTTGGGGTATGTGCTGATACTGTTTGCTAACGGGATTAATCTCAGCAGCATATTATACATGCTGTGTTTTTCGATTCTTACGGCTATTGCCGTAATTGACTGGAGAACTTATGAGATTCCGGTGGGGCTTAATATCGCGATACTGGCGTTGGGAGTTGCCGGAACGATTTCGGATTACCGTAACGTGTGGTATCACTTGATCGGTATGGTGTCCGTAAGCGGATTTCTTTTGCTTTTGTATATTGTTACAAGAGGAAGGGGAATAGGAGGCGGCGACATAAAGCTTATGGGAGCCGCAGGACTTTTGCTTGGGTGGAAGCATATTATATTCGCCCTTGTAATCGGCTGTATCATAGGTTCGGTGATACATATTATTTTAATGAAGGTTAAGGGCAAGGACAGGGTTCTTGCTTTCGGACCGTATCTGGCGGTGGGACTGTTCGCCGTCATGTTATGGGGCAGCCAGATGATAAGCTGGTATGCCGGGTTGTTTGTGTAAATCTAATTCAGGGAGGATACAATGGCATCAAGAGTCATAACAATTATAATAGGAAATGATGTCACTAAGATAAGTGATGTGGCGTATTCCGCTCAAAAATCAATAAACGTGTATGCGGCGGCAACGGTACCGACGCCTGCCTCTGCCGTGGAAGACGGAATGATCACGGATATTCCTCTCATGGCTAAAACAATCAAGGAAGCTATGGATGCAAACGGAATTTCGGGCAAAAACGTAGTTTTCAGCATTCAGTCCTCCAAGGTTGCAAGTAAGGAAGTTATAACTCCCGAGCTTAAGGATAATAAGCTTAGAGACTTTATCAATACGAACGCAACGGAATATTTTCCCGTTAATATAGAAGATTATGTCATCGCTTTCTCGTCTCTGGAAACAATTCTTGAGGCGGAGGTGAGAAAATTAAGAGTAATGGTCGCTGTAGCTCCGGTAGCCATGGTTGAGGCGTATTACTCTCTGGCTGAAATGCTTGATATGCATATTGACGCGATAGACTATGTGGGTAATTCCACTCTTCAGTTTATCAGGTATCAGGTAAGCGAGGTTCCTTCCATAGTAATACAGATGACGGAGGAAAACACCTTTGTTACGATTCTTAACCGCAATGTGCTTCAGCTTATGAGAACGGTTCCCTACGGAAAGAGTACGATAGCCAACGCCCTTGTGGACAAGAGAGATATTACATATGAAGAGGCTATAGCGGCTATGGCCGATACTCATAACGCGCTTAAAGGCTCCTTTGACGAAGGCGATTATGTTACGGATTCACTGAAATATCTTGTAAATAATATAAGCCGTGTAATGGACTACTACACGCAGAAAAATGCCGAGTATCCCATTGAGAAGGCATATATACTTGTGGAGGGCAGTCCTGTTTACGGTATAGAGAAGCTCTTTTCATTTGAGCTTAATATTACGGTTGAGAAGCTTGAGACCGTACAGATGGCTCCGGCTAACAATAAGGAAAATGTGGATATGTCCACATACATACCCAATATCGGTGCGGTTATCGCTCCCGTTAATTTCCTTCCTCAGTCGGTACTTGACAAGGCAAAAAAATCAAACAGCAACAAATATTTCAGGGTCGCTCTTCTTGCCTCAGTGCTTATTGCGCTTTTGCTGGTTTCATTCCCGCTTATGCAGTATTGGTCCAAAACATCCAGTAAGGCGGATTTGCAGCAGCGCATAAAGAACATAGAGTATGTTCAGGAAATAGTTGACCAGTATTATATTGCAAAGGACAGGTATTCGGACGCTTCCGCATTCAATGTTAAAGCGTTCTCATTTAACGATTATCTCGGAGAGTTTGTGGAATATCTTGAGGAAAATATGCCCTCCGATATTTCAATAACCTCAATGACGGTGGTAAACGGCGGAGTTACAATGTCCATGACGGCGCGCTCCAAGGAAACAATCGCCGCCTTCATTGTGGCTCTTAACGAATCAATGAATAAAGAAGGTGTCAATATCGGAAGCATCTATGTTCCCGCGATAAGCGAGAGCGTGGATTCCGAGGGCGTGATTACCGCGAGCTGCACGATGTCATGTGTATTTGTGCCGACCGCCGAGGAGATTCTTTCCACTCCCGGACTTATGGAAGATATGCTTAACAGTTTACTTGGCATTGAGGAAACACCGGCATCTGAAGAAACGGAGGCAAATTAATTATGAAGATTAGCGACAGAGATGTGAAATTATTATATGTGGTTCTTTCGATAGCTATAATTGCCTGTGCGTATTTCTTTGGTTTCAGAAAGCTTACCGCGGCAAACGAGGCGCTTGATAAGGAGATAAGTGAGCTCAAGACGAGACACACGACGCTCAGGACTATGGAAGCCAACGCCAAGAAATATTCCGACGATACGGTTGTATATAACGATAACTACGATAAAATCATAGAAAAATTTGATACGGGATATTCTCAGGAATACTCAATCCTTTTTATAAAGGAGCTGGAGGATAAGCTCGATGTATGGCTCAGCCAGGCAGGACTTGCACAGACAGATAATGTGTATACCTTCGGTCAGATTCAGTCCACAAATCCCAGCAGCGAGTCGGGCTCAAGCGTTTACAGTTCGGACTACAAGGGATATAAAACGGTTCTCACACTTACCTATCAGGCTTCGTATGATGATTTCAAGAGCCTTATTGATTACATAAACAATTATAAATACAAATGCACGATTGACTCAATGTCCATGTCCTACAACTCTGAAAGCGACGTGGTATCCGGCTCGCTTGTTGTTTCGCAGTATGCGATTACAGGCAAGGACAGACCGTTTAATAATGTAAATATTAACGGTATTCTGAGCGGAACCGGAAATATTTTTGCATCGGAGATATTCGGAGGCGGAGAAATTGCCGATAATATTAACGGTGATAAAATAATGAGCGATTACGATTATTATATAGCGCTGCAGGCGGCGAATGAAAATTCGGCTGTCAGCGGAATCACCGTAAATCCGAGAGGAGATTTGACGGGAGCTAAGGCAATCTTTTCGGAGGCAAACGAGCGTCAGGAATTCTATCTGAGATTTTTTGAAGAGGACGGAGTATATTACGCTCAGTATTCGGTAGGGGAGCAGCAGTTCCCTGCAACGGAATTTGAAAAGGGTTCAATGTTCCTTCCCGGAGAGTACCTTTCGTTTATGGTGCTCAGCTCTCAGAGAGAGGGAGACGATGATATGGTGGCTGTGGATGCTACTATAGTCAACGATACGGATATGACCCTGAATATCAAGATTGCCAATGAAGATAAAGGAAATCCCAGATTTGTAGTTAAGAGCACTTCGGGCGATGTTGTGATTTATGAGTAAAAGCAGGTGATAACGGTGAAGCAGAGACGGTTGCGCAGATTGAGAAAAACACAAAACAATAAAGGTCTTTCGCTGGTTGAGGTTTTGGTTACGATAATGATAATTGCTATTGTGAGCATACCTATTATCCGCTCTTTTGTCGTGACCGCCAATGTCAACCATAAGGCGAGGAGACTGCAGAACGCGACAGATGTGGCGCAGAACATTTCCGAGTATTTTGCGGCAAGACCCATGAGTGAGCTGCTTGCCGATTTCGGGGCAAGCCCGAACGGTCTCAGCCCCGATAAGGATATGTATGTCTTTAAAAACATAAAGAACGGCGATAAGGCGTATTACGAGGGCGCGGAGGGCGAGAAGTTCTATGTGTCGGTTGTCATGGACAGCAAGGGTTATGACGGATATGCCGTGCCTGAGCTTAAGAATCTTTTCGGCTCCGGCGGAGTTTCCTGCTTTAAGGAAATTTCCATGTACGACCAGGCAGCGATAAACTATCTTTCGGATAAATACGGATATCCGGACGGCTCCACGGCGCAGAGCCTCGGGCTTAAAAAGACTACGGATATTTATGTGGATACCAATATTGACGGAAGCTACGGATATTTTGTAGAGGTTACATACACGGACTATCTCGGAAATACTTATGAGACCGGAAAAATAAAGCTTGAGGAAGTAAAGTCCGGGAGCGGCGATGTGGCAACGGAGCGCTTCCCCAACCTCTATATAATGTATCAGCCCTACGCCGTTTATGAAAACGGTACCTACGACGGATTTGTTGACGATGTTGTAAATATATATTATACTCAGAGATATGAGGACGGCAGTTATGTGCCCCCTACAAATATGTCGGCGCTGAAAACTAACGTTTATCTGGTTCAGCAGGAGGCACATTTTCAGAATAATACGTCCATGGGACTTGAGCATCTGGATATGACAAACAACTGCCACATTTTTTATAACGGCAATAATTATGATGCGGCAAACGACAGGCATTTGAATTTTTACTCGGAAGGAAGCAACGAAATAACAAAGGGCGACGGGACGGCTGTCAGTCTTTATACGGTTAAAGTATATGTAAGATATGACGAGGCGGACGGCACCGAATATACGGATTATTATACGCGCGTCAACAAGGATGACGATGTGTTTGTTTCCGTGTCCACCATAAGGGAGGAATAATTTATGAGTATATTCTGGCTGAGAAAATTCAGAAAAAAACGCGGAGGGCGTAATACAGGCAAAGGAGATAACCGGGGCTCATCAATGGTTGCAGCTCTGGTTGCTGTTGCGTTCGTAGCAATTCTGGCTTCTGTTGTAATGACCTCGACTATTACCAACTATAAGCTTAAGACGATGAATTACAAATCAAAGAAGACCTTCTATTCAGCCGAATCGGCATTGGAGGAGATTCACGCCGGCTTAAGTTCCGAGTGCTACGATAAGCTTGAGGCGGAATATCTGAAAGCTATTACGAGGCTTTCGGCTTTCGGAACGGCGGACAGCACGGAGGCAAATGACGAAGCGAACGAGGAGCTGAGAAGAGGCTATCTGGACGCAGTAAGGCTGCTTGTGACCGATATCGGGAAGCCGATGGACTGGACCCTAGAAGGGTATCTGACCGATTTCCTCACAGACAAGACGAATGCTTCGGTTGTTTCGGTAGGCTTGGTTACTAGCGATGTGACCTCGGTTACGATTAACGATCTGGTGGTTCAGTTCAAGGAATCGGAAACGGATTATTTTTCTACCGTTGCGGTTGACCTTGTTATGGAATTCCCCAATGTGAAATTTGACTTTATAAATGACAGAAACACTTTAAAAACATATCTTGACTACTGCCTCATCGGAATGAAGGGTATTGAGGCGGGAAACAATTCGACCTCAAGCATTGCCGGAGGAGCCTTCGCGGGTAATTTCGGCGGCATGGGCGGTCTTACGGTCAACAGCGGCTCAAGGCTTGATTTTGTTGAGGGACTCTGCAGCACGGTGCTTGTATCCGAGGGCGATATTAACGTAAAGGGAACCGTCAATGTAAACGACGGCAAAATATGGGGTGTCAATATCAATGTCGGAGACAGGATTACGAGTAAGGGCGGAGTGCTTAATTTCGCCGAAGGCAGCGATACCTACGCGTATATTCAGGACGATTTGAACTTTATCGGTTCCGGAAGCAGCGTATCTTTGGGCAGCAATTTCTACGGTTTCGGATATTCCGACAATACCAAGGGCAACAGCAGTGCCATTGTAATCAACGGTGAAAAGAGCTCGCTTGACATTTCGCATCTTAACAGAATGCTTTTGGGAGGACGCGCTTATATCAATGTCGGTGCGGATGGCTATATGACCGGAGATTCAATCGGACTTAAGGGAAGTCAGGAAATTTATCTTGTTCCCACGGCTTATATGAATTGCTCGAACCCCTATGCGGTCAGCGACCATGCCGGAGATTCCTCCTTTACGCCCGTGGATTTGACGGCGCTTGAGGATTTCTTCGCGTATTCTCTGCTTGCGTCCACTCCGTATGAGGTTGTTGAAGTGAACGGAACCGCTTATGTATATCTCAATTTTAAAAATGCGGCGGCGCAGATTCAGTATGTAAACGCCATAATTAACGGAAACAATATCGACGGCAGCGATAATTTTGATACCGACGTTACTATATTAAGAAGGATACTTAACAGGAGCGCATCCAAATTTACGGACGGCAATCTGGAGTTCTGGGGGAACGGCTCACTTTCCTCCTCCAATGTGCTTTCAAGCGGAAGCCTTTATCAGGTTGTGGATAACAGCATAGGAGTGAATACGTCGGTTGTCTCCGGCATAGGAAACGATACATTCCTGCAGGCTTGTCTTGACAAGTCAAAGCGCTATTCGCTGCTTAAGCTGTATCTGCACGATATAGGAAGCGAGAGCGGTACGGGCTTCAGCACCGACAGCTTTGCGGCGGGAACCGCAAACGGCGACGTTGTGATAATTGACGATATGCCGTACATCGTAAACCATTCCGTTTCCATATATGAATATGTTGTGGATACGGAGCTCCTTGAGGAATTCAGATTATCGGTTGAGGAAGAAACCATAAAATATCTGAGAGAGGATTACACTTATGCCTCGCCCGGCGGTGCGTACAGCACTGTCGCGGTTGTTGCGGCGGGCGGCGCGTATGAGATTCCGGACGATGCGTTCTACGGAGTTATACTCGGTTATGACTGTGACATCACCGTAGACCATGATTTTGAAGGACTGATAATTACCAACGGCAAAATAAATATTACGAACGGCGCTAAAATAAGGGCAAACCATGATTTGTCGGATAATGTTATAGAGAATAATCCTGTGCTTGCACAGTATTTTAAAGCATATCAGAACAGCGCAAATTCCAATCAGGTTGATCCGAGCGATATAACCAAGGAGGATTTGCTGGGAATTAATAATTGGAGAAAGAATTATGTGTCAGAAGAAACACCAATCGAGTAATAAAGGCTTTTCCGTTGTTGAGGTTATCGTTGTCGTAGCGATCATGGCTGTTATGATCGGCGTTATAAGCGTAACCTATACCGTGGTAAAAAAAGCCAATGTTACAAAGGCTTCAAGGACAATTGACGATTTGCTTACGAACTGCCGAGAAAAGGCCATGACCAATTCGGCGAAGGAATGGAAGGTGGTTATCGACGGAAATACCGCCAAGGTAATCAAGGTCGATTCCGAGGGCAATGAGATTGAAATCGAGTCTGCAGCAATACCCTCCAATGTCGAGGTGTATGTGACCGAGGACGGAATCAATAATTATTATGCCAAGGATAATCCGATTTCCATATCCTTTAAGCTGCTGTCCGGCGAGGTCAGCTCTGTCTATACGACGGGAGTTACCATAAAAGGAAGCGGAACCAATTGCGGAATTGTTTCGGATTATAAGAATAAAAAGCAGAGTACAATTACCTTGTACTATGCGACGGGTAAGCATACCGTTGATTAAAAGGGGAATGCATATGTTTAAAATCAGAAAATACCGTAAAATGAATAATAAAGGTTTTTCTTTGCTGGAGGTTCTGATAGCCGTTGCGATTACGGGCATTATAGCCACGCTGCTTGCGACCTTTATAACCACGGGTACGCGCTATTTCAGAAAGCAGAGCAATGCCATTGATTTGCAGAATATGCTTCAGGAAACCTCCAACAAGATAACGGATTCCCTTATGGAGGCAACCTCCGTAAGAATTAAGGAGCAGGGCGGAGCGCTGTGGATATACACGGGAGATTTTGATGAGCCTGAGCCCAAGGTTAAGCCGAAGCTTATACTGTGGATTAAGTCTGCCGGAGAGATTTATATTATGGATTATAATATAAGCAGTACTGCCGATGCGGACGAGGGATACTGTATGGCGAAATATGTAAAGGATTTCACAATTGAGCTTGACACTAAATGCCAGAATCCCGATACCCATAAATGGGAGCAGCCGCTGATGTTCAACGTATCCATTTCCTTGGAGAACGGGGACGAGGCGCAGGCGGATTCCAAGACCACTACATTGCGGAACAAAATTGATTTACTTGAAATATACGGAGTTGAATACGAATTAAGGTAAAACGGTGTCTGGCGCCTACGGCGCTATGACGGTATTTCAGAAAGATGCGAAAGGGGCATTGATTTATGAAGAGAAAAAGAATTGGAAAAAGAGTGCTTGCGGCTGTACTTGCGGCGACAGTCTGCGCCGTCGGACTTGTAGGCTTCTTCAACAGGGAAAAGGTCTTGGCGCTGTTCGGAGTTGACAAGGCAGTAGGTCTGGTTTCGGGACTTACCGACGAGGAGGCTGCGGAGTTTTATGCGTCCTACACGAGAGCGACTCTTGATATGGTAAACGGTGAGGTGGTGCTTACCGCCGATAAGAAGGCAAACGTCCTTACCAATGTTTATAAGAATAAAGAGAAGCTTACGATTCTGGAAATAGTTCCTTACGAGCTTGCTTCTGTCTACAATGTTCTGATTCCCACGCAGGAGCAGAAAGATAAAATAGAGGCATACGGTAAAGAGATATTTGATACATTTATGGAGCCGTTTTTAGTTGAACCAAAGCTGGAGGAAGCTTGGTGGGCACCGGGTACTTTTTATGAGACTGATAGGGATGCCGACGCGAGACTTCTTACCTCGAACAGCAGGTCGCAGGACTGGGACACCGGCAAGTGGTATGAGGTATCCAGTTCCAAGAAATATTCGCAGGGTGCCGCCAATATGATTGCGAGTATGTATCAGCCTATAGAGCTTTACAGAAGCGGGGAGGAGGGAAGCTATGATTATTCCGTTCTGATGCCCAATTATTATATCGCTAACCTTTTGACGGGATACGAAGAAACCAGAATATACGATTATTTTTTCAATCAGAATAATGTTGAAGTCAAGATTGTAGTGCCGGGGCAGGTTACTGCCGCCGAGCTTCAGAAGATTCTTTTAGGAACCGACAACGGCAGCAACGACCCTGTGGATTTTATTTATATAGGCGGATATGCTGTTGATAATTCGGGAACCTCCGGTAATATATACAGAAATATATTTTTTAATGAAGATGTGCCCGCGGATGAGGCAGGCAGGCAGAAAATGGTAAGCTTCGCGCAAAGCGGAGTCGGAGCGGACGATTTCAGTACCAATGTATACAGGGCGGACGGAACCGAGTATAAGGTGTCCGAGCTTGTATCTGAGAAGGTATGGTATAATTCCTACAGCAAGGATGCGGACGGCAATCTGGTTTCCAACGATCTGGAGTGGAACGAGGTTGAGATGCTTATGAGTTATATATTCGGCAACTACAACCGCAACTGCGTACATGTTGACGAATCGGGAAGTAAGCAGTATCAGAGAGTGTCATGCGAATTTCAGGTTGCCACTCTGAGCGACGGTATTTTCTGTACCGACAGCAACGGCTGTGACAATAATATAGGAAAGCTTTACTATCTTCTCTGCAAGACCAGTGATCAGGCGTCCGATGAGGAGGGCTGTGTGATTGATTCGACCAAGGGCTATACCTCCATCCATCATACTGAGTCGGATAAATCTACGCATACACCGTATTTTGATATATCGACATATTACGGTGCCGGTAATTACTTCCTCAAGGGGAACGGATTCGATACCGTAAATACGGCGACTAACACCAACGGAGTTCAGACGGCGACCTACAACGGCAGCATATACTGGAACTTCAATTTTGCCGACAGACAGGGTATATATGCCGGAAATGTTGAAACGAGCGATTTCCAGAGCCCTGAAGAGGATTATTCTCATGAAATAAGCAAGATTGCAAACGGTGAGATATTCCCTAACGTAAGCGACGGTATGAAGGAATACGAGCTTTTCTACCTTCATATGGTGTTCAACGGACGTTTCGCGGTCTATAACGGAATTCTCGGCGTTGACCCCTCGAGTACAGGTAACCTGCTTAACTTCGGATTATCCCATGCATGGGGCGAAGGTGGTTGGAGAGATAAAATCTCCCACCAGAGACTTGACCTGGCGGTAGGCGAGAATTTCATGGACCAGTTCAATATCGTTAATTATCTGCTCGGCGTTGACGAGACGGATTTCATTGTAAAGCCGGATGCTTACTTTACGGGCGTGGAGCTTGGCTATACCGACGGAAACGTAATCAAGGATGTTGAACAGGGCGCGGACCGGAATGCATTTTTCACATATCTTTACGATGATGACTTCAAGTATGACGCGGCGGATAATGTAATAAATCCGGATACTGTTAAAATAAAGTACGGAGCTGACGATGAGAGCAAGCATATGACGGGAGGTGTCCTTAAGGCATATAAGCTTAACGGAACCGAGCTTGCGACACTTGCCACATATACAGAGGCGGATTTGCTTAATCTGGAGACTTTGGTGGCAGAGTATGACATTTCTGCGGCGGACGCAGAGGTTTATCAGGCGTTTATGGACGGAAATATATACTTTACATTTACGATTGAGAATAAAACAACAATCAAGGGCGTAGAGAAGGTATTTTCGGATACGGCATATCTCTATTTCAAACACAGAAATATATTTGAACTTGATTAAAAAGTATTGCGGCGGGGCGATAAAAGCCCCGCCGTATTTTATGTATAAGTACGCTTGACAGTACGGCGGGTATGCCGTATAATGAGCAGACAGAGACAGTCACGGTAATCTTTTATCTTTTTTGCCGAATCGGCATTTTTACAAAGGATAACTACATATTGAATGTCATATGCCGTCCGGGGGAGTTGGGAGGACATATGGTAGGCAAAGTGATTTCGGCGGCGGTATCGGGCGTCACGGCAAGGTTGGTGGAGGTCGAGGCGGATATTGCGGCAGGTATTCCCTCTTTTGAACTCACCGGAAATCTCGGCGGTACGGCAAAGGAGGCAAGGGAGCGTGTCAGGACAGCGCTCCGCAATTCTAAAATTCGTTTGAATCCCGGAAGAATAACGGTAAATCTGGCTCCGGCAAATATCCGTAAGGAAGGCCCGCATTTTGATTTGGCGATAGCGGCGGCACTTCTTTGCGCGTGCGGGCTTGTGCCGCAGGAGGCGACGCGGGGAGTGCTTTTTGCGGGGGAATTACGCCTTGACGGAGGCGTAAATGAGGTAAACGCGGTGCTGCCGATGATAATTTCGGCGGCGGAGGCAGGAATGCGGCGCTGTATTGTGCCAAAGGGCAATATGAGAGAGGGCGGCTTTATAGACGGAATTGAGGTTGTGGGCGTAAGCTCGCTGGAGGAGTGTGTATCTTATCTTAAGGGGGAAAAAGGTCTTTCGCCCGCCGGGAAATTCCGTTTTGAGAGCGTACAGGAGAGCGGCGGTATCGATTTCGGAGACATAAAGGGACAGAGAAGCCTTAAAAGGGCGGTTACGGTTGCGGCTGCTGGTATGCACAATCTTCTCATGATAGGACCGCCGGGCTCGGGCAAAACAATGACCGCCGAAAGGCTTCCGACAATCCTGCCTCCGCTTGATTACGAACAGCGTACGGAAATCTGGCGTATATACAGCGTAGCGGGGCTTTTGGACGGGGAGGCGCTGCGCATGGGGAAAAGACCGTTCCGCTCTCCGCATCATACCGTAACGGCACAGACGATGGCGGGAGGCGGCAGAAATCCCATGCCGGGTGAGATGAGCCTTGCACAGCACGGAATCCTTTTTCTTGATGAGATTAATCTTTTTGATTCACGGACGGTGGAAACGCTCAGGGAGCCGCTTGAGAACGGTCGGGTCAGGATTAACAGAGTTGGCGGCGCTGTTGAATATCCGGCGGA
Organism: Butyrivibrio sp.; assembly: GCA_014799955.1. Taxonomy (GTDB): domain Bacteria; phylum Bacillota; class Clostridia; order Lachnospirales; family Lachnospiraceae; genus Eshraghiella. Next base: position 28,012 of record JAAVHB010000060.1, read on the forward strand.
TTTTATGCTTGTCGCCGCAATGAATCCGTGCCGCTGCGGCTACTATCCCGACCGCAGGAAATGCCGCTGTACGCCCTCCGATATTAAACGGCATTTCGGGCATATAAGCAGGCCGATAATGGACAGGATTGATATATGCGTTCAGGCTCCCACGGTCGCGTATGAGGACATCGGGGGCGGCGGAGATATGTATGACAGCGCGCATATGAGAAAGGATGTGGAGCGCGCCTTCAAAGCGCAGCAAAAACGATTTGAGAATTGCGGTTTTGATTTTAATTCGGAAATTCCCGCGGCGCTTACCGCCGAATACTGCCGTCTGGAGGCGCAGGCGGAAATTCTTATGAAAAAAGCATACGAGGGCTACGGTATGAGCGCGCGCGGCTATTACAAGATATTAAGGACAGCCAGAACAATAGCGGACATTGAAGGGAATGAGCTTATAAAAACCGAAAATATAAGCGAGGCAATCGGATATAAGGCGGTGGCGGAGTAATATGGACAGAAAATACTGGTTTTGGATTAATAATATAAAAGGAATAGGAAATATTAAGGTACGCAGACTTCTGAAAGCGTTTGACGACAATCCGCGCGCCGTGTACGAGGCAGAGGAGAAGGAATTGAAGGAAAAAAGCGGCGGATTGGGTCTTACGGAAAAGGATTTGAATTTAATTTGCGATAAAAAGAACGCCGAGATAATATTTGAGGAATACGGGGAATATAATTGCATGGGCGGGATAAGCTTTGCAGTACCGCCGGACGGGGAATATCCCTCAAGACTTAAGGAGCTTTATGACAGGCCGAACATACTTTATTATAAAGGGCGGCTGCCGTGTGAGGACGCAAGGGCGGTTGCGGTAGTCGGTTCAAGAAACTGTTCGGAGTACGGAAGAAGTATTGCAAAGGAACTCGGAAGAAGGCTCGGCGCGGCGGGAGCGAGCGTAATAAGCGGACTTGCTCTCGGCATTGACGGCGAGGCGCACCGCGGCGCGGTTATGGGCGGCGGAAGAAGCTACGGCGTGCTGGCGGGCGGAGTGGATATATGTTATCCCGCGGGCAATTTCAATATTTATATGGATTTGCAAAGGGACGGAGGCGTAATATCGGAATTTCCGCCGAAAACGTCCACCCGCGCCGGAATGTTTCCTCTGCGCAACAGAATAATAAGCGGGCTTTCTGACGCGGTAATCGTGGTGGAGGCGGGACCAAAAAGCGGGACGCTTATTACCGTTGCGCACGCGCTTGAGCAGAACAGACAGGTATACGCCGTGCCGGGAAGAATCGGGGATACCGACAGCATCGGCTGTAACCGTCTTATAAGCGAGGGCGCGCGGATAATTGCGGATTTGGACGAATTCATGGAGGAATTGGGGCTTGATGCCGAATCCGGCGGAGAAAATAAAAAAAATAATCTTTTGCTTGCAACCGATGAAAAAATGTTGTATAGTCAATTACTGGACTTCAACCCCAAAAGTCTGGACACTTTGTCCGGAGTCTGCGGGCTGCCGCCGGAGCGTATTTTTGCCGCTTTGGTGGAACTGGAGCTTAAGGGTCTTATAAGGGAAACGGCTAAAAATTTTTATATGAGGATAAGGTAATCCGCGTTTTATCTGTTTTGCGGATTGCGGGAGAGGTTAGGATTATGGCAAAAAATCTTGTGATTGTGGAGTCACCTGCCAAGGTGAAAACAATTAAAAAATTTCTGGGGGCCAATTACGAAGTCGCCGCCTCCAATGGACACGTCAGGGATTTACCCAAAAGCACTCTCGGGGTTGACGTGGAGGGGAATTTTGACCCTAAATACATTACCATAAGAGGAAAGGGCGATGTGCTTGCGAACCTCAGGAAGCTTGTCAAAAAATCTGACAGAATCTATCTCGCGACCGACCCAGACCGCGAGGGAGAGGCAATATCGTGGCATCTCGCGAACGCTCTTAAAATAGAAGAAAAGAATATAAACAGAATAAGCTTTAACGAGATTACAAAAAACGCGGTAAAGGCTGCCATAAAGGAGCCTCGCAAAATAAATAACAATCTTGTGGACGCGCAGCAGTCAAGACGTGTGCTTGACCGCATGGTGGGCTACCGCATCAGCCCGTTACTCTGGGCTAAGGTAAAGAGAGGACTGTCTGCGGGACGGGTGCAGTCAGTGGCTCTCAGAATCATATGCGACCGCGAGGAGGAAATTAACGCTTTTATCCCCGAGGAATACTGGACGATAGAAGCGGTTTTGAATATAAAGGGAGAAAAAAAGCCGGTAAGGGCGAAATTTATCGGAACCGAGAGCGAAAAACTTAACGTCGGCAGCGAGGCGCAGGTGAATAAGATTATGGCGGGGCTTAAGGGAAAGCCCTTTACGGTGACCGAGGTCAAAAACGGCGAGCGCGTAAAAAAGCCGCCTATGCCGTTTACGACCAGTACGCTCCAGCAGGAGGCGTCCAAGGTGCTGAATTTTTCGACTCAGAAAACAATGAGGATTGCGCAGCAGCTTTACGAGGGCGTTGATATAAAAGGACGGGGAACCGTCGGTATAATCACATACCTGCGTACCGATTCGACCAGAATTTCCGACGAGGCGGATGCCTCCGCAAGGGAATTCATCAGGTCAAATTACGGGGAGGCTTATTATGCCGCGTCGGACGGCTCAAAGAAAGCCGGCAAGAAGATACAGGACGCGCACGAGGCTATAAGACCGACGGACATCGGGCTCATACCCTCCGAGATAAAGGATTCGCTGAGCCGCGACCAGTTCAGGCTTTATCAGCTCATCTGGAAGCGTTTCGCGGCGAGCCGTATGGCAAATGCGGTCTATGAAACCACAAGCGTGCGCATAGGCGCGGGAGAGTACCGTTTCGGACTGTCTGCCTCGCGGATAAAGTTTGACGGCTATATGTCGGTTTATATGTCGGACGACGACGAGAAATCCGACGCGCTTACGCTTAATTCCATTACGCGGGACACAAAGCTTACGCTTGATTCCTTTGACAACAAACAGCATTTTACCCAGCCTCCGGCTCATTATACCGAGGCGTCGTTGGTCAAGACGCTTGAAGAGCTGGGAATAGGAAGACCGTCAACCTACGCGCCGACCATAGGCACGATTATAGCAAGGCGCTATGTAATCAAGGAACAGAAAAATCTGTATGTGACGGAAATCGGAGAAGCGGTCAACAATATTATGCTCAAATCCTTCCCGTCAATTGTGGACGTTAATTTCACCGCCAATATGGAATCTCTTCTCGATATGGTAGAGGAAGGACGCGTTGACTGGAAAACGGTGGTAAGCAATTTTTATCCCGATTTGGACGAGGCGGTGCGGATTGCCGAAAAGGAGCTTGAATCCGTCAAGATAGAGGACGAGGTCACCGAAGTCATCTGCGAAAACTGCGGACGCAACATGGTTGTAAAATACGGACCCCACGGCAAGTTCTTGGCGTGCCCCGGCTTCCCCGACTGCCGCAACACCAAACCGTATCTTGAGAAAGCGGACGTAGCCTGTCCCAAATGCGGCGGTGAGGTCGTGATTCTCAAGACCAAGAAGGGAAGACGGTATTTCGGCTGTGAGAATCAGGAATGCGATTTCATGTCGTGGAATAAGCCGTCGGATACAAAATGCCCGGAATGCGGCGGCTACATGGTCGAGAAGGGCAGCAAGCTTATGTGTGCCGACGAGAAATGCGGTTTTGTAATGGAGAAAAAAGATAAATGAGTACGCCCGAAAACAAAAGACATACCTTTGTAATATGCGCATATAAGGAAAGTCCCTTTCTGGAGGAGTGCATACAGTCGTTAAAAAAACAGACCGTGAAATCGGAAATTATTATGGCTACCGCCACGCCAAACGCTTTTGTACGCGCTATGGCGGAGAAATACGAAATCCCGCTGTTTGTCAATATAGGAGAGACGGGAATTACGCAGGACTGGAATTTCGCGTACAGTCAGGCGGATACGGATTATGTGACGATAGCGCATCAGGACGATTTGTACGGAAAGCATTATACGGAAACCCTTCTTAAAATGACAGAAAATGTAGAAAAGCCGCTGATATTTTTTACGGATTATTATGAGCTTCGGAACGGACGGATTGTAAAAAGCAATACGCTTCTGCGAATAAAGAGATTCCTCCTGCTTCCTCTGCGCCCCCGCTTTGCGTGGGAAAGCCGATTCATCAGGCGGCGCGTGCTGTCGATGGGCTCGTCGATATGCTGCCCGTCGGTTGCCTTTGCGAGGAACAATCTCCCGAACCCCGTGTTTATGAACCATTTCAGGACGGACGAGGACTGGGAGGCGTGGGAGCGCATCTCAAGGCTTGAAGGAAGCTTTATCTACTGCCGCCGTCCGCTTGTCTGCCACAGGATTCACGAGGACTCGGAAACCACCGGGGCGATTAAGGAAACGGGCAGAAGCGCGGAGGATTATGAAATGTTTTGCAAATTCTGGCCCGATTGGATTGCAAAATTGTTGGTTAAGTTATATAGTAAAAGTGAAAAGTCCAATACTTTATAAAAACCGGGCCAAAGGGAACTAAGTATATGAGGAAGCTGGTTATTATTCCTGCTTATAATGAATCAGGCAGTATACAAAAGACAATTAAAGATATAAGGGAAAACGCTCCCGACTTTGATTATATAGTCATAAACGACTGCTCCACTGACGGAATGAAGCAGCTTCTTGAGGAAAACGGAGAGCCGTTTCTGGATTTGGCGGTCAATCTCGGCATCGGCGGTGCAGTGCAGACGGGATACCTCTACGCAGCAAAGCACGGCTACGACGCGGCGGTGCAGTTTGACGGGGACGGTCAGCACAGCGCGGTTTATCTTGAAGAAATGGCGCGGATAATCGGCAGCGGCGAGGCGGATATGGTTATCGGCTCCCGTTTTATAGAAAACGAGGGCTTTCAGTCCTCGGGTTTAAGAAGAATAGGAATCCGGTATTTTACATGGCTTATACGCCTGCTTACAGGAAAGACAATAACGGACCCGACCTCGGGCATGAGAATGATAAACAGAAGTCTTATGGAAAGATTTTCGGACGACTATCCGAAGGACTATCCTGAGCCGGAGAGCGTTGTTTCAATACTTACCGAAAAATACAGGGTATGTGAGATTCCCGTGAAGATGAACGAGAGGGAGGAGGGAACCTCCTCGATTTCCCTGTGGAAATCCGTGTATTATATGATTAAGGTTTCAATCGCCATCTGGATTGCGCGGTTGGGCAAAAAAAAGAGAAAGACGGGGTGAGGTTGGCTTTATGACTGTCAGGAGCCGGATTATAATCAGTGTGTTGATTGTTATAGGGATGTTGTGCATTGTCCAGACGATAAGGAAACGCAAGATTGATTTGCGCTACGCCCTTGTATGGCTGCTTGTCTGTGTGGGCATTCTTATTTTTACGGTATTTCCGAAGCTTCTTGAGCTTTTGTCGGACTGCCTCGGAATCGCTACGCCCGTAAATATGCTTTTCTTCATAGGCTTCTGCCTGTCGCTTATTATTATTTATACGCTTTCTATCGCGACAAGCAAACTGTCCGCGAAGCTGAAGGTCATGACTCAGGAGGTCGCGATTCTTAAGCACGATATTTACGGCCGGAAAAAGGAAGCGGAAGAGAGTGCGGCGGATACGGCACAAGGGTCAGAGGTCGAAAAACAGCTCTGATTATTTGCGGAAATTGTTGAATTTGTTTGAAAATTATGCTACAATTCAGTTATAAACCGGAGGAGTTAAGCATAGGAATAATGAGCAGCGTTCAATTACTTGACAAAACCCGTAAGATTAACAAGTTATTGCACAATAACAGCTCACATAAGGTAGTTTTCAATGACATATGCAGGGTAATGAGCGACATTCTTGAGTCCAATGTACTTGTGATAAGCAGGAAGGGCAAGGTTTTAGGCGTCAGCGTCAGTTCGGGAATAGAGGAGATGAGCGAACTGGTGCGGGACGAGGTCGGCGGCTTTGTTGACAGCATGTTCAATGAGAGGCTTCTGAATGTCCTTTCCACCAAGGAAAACGTCAATCTTGAGACCCTGGGATTTGAGCAGAGCTTCGCCGGCAAGTATCAGGCCATAATCGCTCCGATAGACATAGCCGGTGAGAGGCTTGGAACCCTGTTCATGTATAAGCTTGACTGTCAGTACGATATCGACGATATAATACTTTGCGAGTACGGCGCGACAGTCGTCGGTCTTGAAATGATGCGCTCGGTCAATGAGGAGAGCGCGGAGGAGGACCGCAAGCTTCATGTGGTGAGGTCTGCTGTAAGCACACTGTCTTATTCTGAGCTTGAGGCAATAATACATATTTTTGACGAGCTGGAGGGCGAGGAAGGAATCCTTGTTGCCAGCAAGATAGCGGACAGGGTGGGAATCACGCGCTCCGTTATCGTAAACGCTCTGAGGAAGTTCGAGAGCGCGGGAGTTATCGAATCAAGGTCATCGGGAATGAAGGGTACATATATCAAGGTACTCAACGATGTTATCTTTGATGAGCTGGCACGAATAAGGATTAAGAATTAGTGAATGGAATCGCTTATCTTACTGATAATACGGTTCCATTTTTGCGCTATCTTGTGTCAGATGGAAAAATATACCACAAGATGATGAAATTAATTCTAAATTAGTGCTTTACATTTCCCGACAAATTGCTATAATGGAAACTATGGAAAAGTATGTTCAAATTCTGCGGTCAAAGGAATTGACTGCTTATAATGGCACGGAGGCAGGAAAGGAGAAGACTTATGATTAATTCAGGAGCATTTGCGTATGTTGATCTGCTGACGGCGTCGGCTGATTATGCGTGGAAGCGCAACGAGGTTCTGGGCAGCAATATGTCTAACGTAAACACCCCGGGATACAAGAGGCAGGACGTGAGCTTTGAGTCGGTGCTGTCCGCAGCGGTTGCGAGGGCATCGTCATCTTCCCGTACTTTGACACAGACGGTGAGGAATATTAATTATAACGCACTGAAGCCTACGGTATATACGGACAACAGCAATCTGTCGTACCGCCTTGACGGAAACAATGTGGATGTCGATGTGGAGCAGATAGAAATCGCGTCGAACCAGTATTACTATAAAGGTATTATCGACAGCATGAATCAGGAATTTTCACGGTTCAGCACCGTGCTTGCAACTACATAGTTTATTTTATAAGGAGAGCAGTACAATGGCTATTTTTTCAGGAATGGATATAAACGCGTCCGGAATGTCGGCCCAGAGACTGAGGATGGACGTTATTTCGCAGAACCTCGCGAATGCGGATACGACCAGAACCAGAGAGGGCGGTCCCTACATACGCAAAAACGTGGTTCTCACGGAGAAGAAATCTCTTGAGAATTCTTTCGGACAGATTCTTAACAGGACAATAAACGGCGTCGGCAACGGCGTTAAGGTTACGGCAATCACAAAGGACACCGATACGGATCTCAATCTCGTATATGACCCCTCTCATCCCGACGCTGATGAGTACGGATATGTTCTGTATCCCAATGTCAATACCGTTACCGAGATGACGGACCTTATTGACGCGACAAGATCGTTTGAGGCTAACGCCACGGCTTTTGAGGCCAGCAAGAATATTGCTACAATCGGTCTTTCAATTATGGAAGGTTAGAGGGGTGATTACATATGGCTGATATTACTTCTCTTATGGAGCTTGCTCCCAAGAGTACGCAGGAACTTTTCGGTTACGGGCAGTCTGCCGGTACGAAGCTTAAGGACGATACGGCTACGGCTGCGTTTGACGGTATTTTCAATGCCGCCGTGAATCTGGTAAAGGGCACCAATGAGTACATACAGGATGCGCAGGAAGCGGAAGTGGCTTTTGCCAAGGGTGAAATAACAAGCACGCACGAGCTGGGCGTTATTGAGCGGAAGGCAAGTCTTTCGCTGCAGTACACCGTTGCCATAAAGAACCAGCTTTTAAGTGCTTACAAAGAATTGATGAATATGCAGTTTTAATAAACTTGGGAGAATAATATGGACAGACTTAAAGGAGTTCTTAACAAAATCAAAGAATTCTGGGGCAAATTCAATAATAAGCAAAGGGTACTGTTTATATCTATTTTGTCTGTAGTTGTTGTGACTATCATAATAATTGCGGTGGTATCCTCAAAAACCTCAAGAGTGGTTCTCCGCGAGTGCGTCAGCGCGTCCGAGGCTACGGAGGTACGTACCCTGCTTACGGACAATAACATTTCATGTACCATAGACAATAATTATGTTGTCAGGGTAAACGAGGAGGATTATACCGAGGCGAAGCTTGTTCTCGGCTCCAACAATATATCATCCGACGGATATACACTTGCCGACGCGGTCAACGGCAGCCTTACAAGCACTGCCGCGGACGCGCAGAAAAAGTATATTGCGTATCTTGAGTCTAAGTTTTCGCACGATTTGGAGGATATTGACGGAGTAAAGGCCGCCAATGTTACTATAAGCTTCCCCGATTCCGACAATACCATTTTCTCGGAAAACGAGGACGCATCCATAACCGCTATGCTTACGCTTACTCACGAGCTCTCGGATGAGCAGTGCGAGGCGATAGGTCTTTTGCTTGCAACCAATGTGGGCAGCAAAAACAGCAATAACGTAACCGTTATGGACAATGCGGCACATCTTCTTTATTACGGAGGAACCTCAAGAGTCGGCGGTACGGTAACCGCGTCGCAGAAGGTTCAGCAGCAGCTTGAGAATTCGATTATAGCTAAGGCCAAAAGCCTTATTTTACAGGGAGGGTATTATACAGATATAGCAATATCCCCCCGTCTTGACGTGTCATTTGACAATGTGGAAATAGTCGAGAAGGAATATTCGGCTCCGGAGGGTTCCGAGGAGGGACTTTACAAGACCTCATACGAGGTCGATTCGACAGGTACGCTCACCGACGCGAGCGGCGTTGCCGGAACGGAATCCAACGACCAGGATACCACATACGAAATTCAGAACGGCGACGGCTCAAGCTCGGAATATTCGCTGAGGCAGTATGAATGGCTTCAGAATGAGAAGATAACGACCACGAAGCCCGCTCAGGGTAAAATAGAGTATGACACGTCAAGCGTGTCTATGGTCGCAACCAAGAAGAATATACTTACGGAAAGCTCCGCAAGGGCGCAGGGACTTCTCGACGAGATGTCATGGGAGGAGTTCAAGTTCGCCAATTCCGATCCCAGAGCGCTTGAGGTTGACGAGAATCTTATCGAGCTTGTGTCCACGGGAACGGGTATACCCGAGGACAGAATTACTATTCTGGCATATGAGCAGTATCTGTTTTATGAGGAGGAGGAAGGCTCCACATCTCCTTTCTTCATTCTTCAGATAATACTTGCGGTGATTATTGCGGGTCTTCTGATTTTTATTATCATCAGAAGCACAAGACCTGTTGCGGTAGAGGAGACGGAGCCGGAGCTCAGCGTGGAGGATATGCTCGCTACAACGAAGGAGCAGCGTACTCCTGTTGAGGATATCGACTTACAGGATAAATCGGAAACTCGTCTTGCCATAGAGAAGTTCGTTGACGAAAATCCGGAATCGGTGGCATTACTTTTGCGCAACTGGTTAAATGAAGGTTGGGAGTAAGGACTAAGGAGGAAACATCATGTCGAAGCAAAAAAGCGGTTATGACGGAGTGCAGAAAAGCGCGATTCTGCTTATTGCTTTAGGTCCGGAAAAATCAGCAAAAATATTCAAATACCTTAAAGAAGATGAAATAGAGCAGCTTACATTGGAGATTGCCAATACAAGCAGCGTTTCGCCTCAGACAAAAGAAGAGATTTTAGGCGAATTCTATCAGGTCTGCCTTGCTCAGCAGTATATTGCGGAGGGCGGTATTTCTTACGCCAAGGAGCTTTTGGAAAAGGCTTTGGGAGCGGACCGCGCCAAGGACGTTATCGGCAAGCTTACCGCGAGCCTTCAGGTGCGTCCCTTTGAGTTTATGCGCAAAACAGATCCCGGGCAGCTTCTTAACTTTATACAGGATGAGCATCCTCAGACGATAGCGCTTATTCTGTCCTATCTGCCGTCATTCCAGTCATCGCAGGTAATATCTGCGCTGCCTCCGGAAAAACAGGCGGACGTTGCCAAGAGAATTGCAATGATGGACAGAACCTCGCCGGATGTAATCAAGGAGGTTGAGGGCGTTCTTGAGCGTAAGCTTTCGTCGCTCGTCAATCAGGATTACACTATTATCGGCGGAACCGACGCCATTGTCGAAATCCTCAATGCGGTTGACAGAGGAACGGAGCGCCACATTCTCGAAACTCTCGAAATCGAGGAGCCGGAGCTTGCCGACGAAATCAGACGCAAGATGTTCGTATTCGAGGATATCCTTTCGCTCGACGACAGGTCGATTCAGCGTGTGCTTAAGGATGTTGACAACAACGATTTGGAGATGGCTCTCAAGAACTCCAACGAGGAGGTACAGAGCGTCATATTCAGAAACCTTTCTTCCCGTCTTGTGTCCATGATAAAAGAGGATATGGATTTTATGGGACCTGTCAGGCTCAAGGATGTTGAGGAGGCTCAGCAGAAGATTGTCAATATTGTCCGCAAGCTTGAGGATTCAGGCGAGATTGTTATTTCCAGAGGCGGAGGTGACGAGATAGTTGTCTAATCTTTTGAAATACAACAGCGTCGTCGTCAGGAATGACGACAGGCTTGTGATAGATTCAAACAGAATGCTGGACGCCCTGATTGAACAGCAAAGCAGAAATTTTGCGCAGACCGCACCCGTTCCGGATGAGGACGGATTTTTGTGCGGTCTTGACGCGGAAACCGTCGAGCGTCTTGTGACGGATGAAGAAGAGGATGACGAGGAACTCAAAGCGCAGGCTTCGGGAATTATTGAGGACGCTAAAGCACAGGCGCAGACCATTATTGACGAGGCTGCAAAGCAGGCGGAAGATATAAAGGCACAGGCGAAATCCGAGGGATACGCCCAGGGCATGAACGACGCGGAGAAGGATTCGGACAGAATCCTGTCCGATAAGCTTTCTCAGATGGAACAGGAATTTGCGGCGAGGGAGCTGCAGCTTCGCAGGGAATGCGAGGATTACAAGGCGCATCTCGAGCCGAAAATGGCTGAAACCATGCTCAAGCTGTTTACCAATATTACGGGAGCGATAGCTCAGGATAAACAGGATTTGGTGCTTAATCTCGTAAACAGCGTAATGCATAACGCGGAGCTTAGCCGCGAATTTACAATCCGCGTATCCGAGGACGATTATAAATTCCTTATAAGCAATAAGGATTTGATATACGGGGCAACCCTGCCGGAATACCATATTGAGATATGCAAGGACCCGCAGCTTGAGCGCAGCCAGTGCGTAATCGAAACCGATGCGGGAGTTTTTGATTGCAGCCTTGATATTCAGCTGCAGAACCTTGTTCAGGAAATCAGGATTCTGAGCTGCGCGGTTGTAAGCTGAAAACGGAGAGCTGACCTTAAAGGAGCGGATTGATGGATACCGCAAAATACTTAAATTTACTTAACAAGACTTTTTACAAAAAAATGGGAAAGGTGTCTACGGTGGTGGGGCTCACGATAGAGTCCATAGGTCCGGACGCCAGACTTAACGATATATGCCATATCCTGCTTAAGGATAAGCCTGACGAGTACATAAGCGCCGAGGTCGTTGGCTTTAAGGACAAAAAAATAATCCTCATGCCGTTTGAAAATGTTGACGGCGTGGGACCGGGCTGTATTGTCGAAAATACCGGCGAGCGCCTTTGCGTAAAGGTGGGACCGGGGCTTCTCGGCAAGACGGTGGACGGACTCGGCGAGCCGATTGACGGCAGCACGCTTTCGGAGTTTGAGAGATATCCCGCGGACGCGCCTTCGCCGGACCCTTTGAAAAGAGTAATAATCGATACGATTCTGCCGCTCGGCGTAAAGGCGGTGGATTCCCTTATGACAATCGGAAAAGGACAGCGTATCGGAATCTTTGCCGGAAGCGGCGTCGGTAAAAGTACGCTGATGGGAATGTTTGCGCGTAATACGAAAGCGGATATAAACGTAATAGCGCTTATAGGCGAGCGCGGGCGTGAGGTTCGCGAATTTATAGAGAGGGACTTGGGAGAAGAGGGAATGAAGCGAAGCGTAGTCGTGGTCGCAACCTCCGATAAACCGGCCCTCATTCGTAATAAGGCGGCAAAAACCGCCACGGCGATAGCCGAATATTTCAGGGATAACGGCAAGGACGTTCTGCTGATGATGGATTCCCTTACCCGTTTTTCCATGGCTCAGAGAGAAATCGGGCTTGCGACGGGCGAGCCTCCCGTGACGAGGGGATATCCTCCGAGCATGTACAGCGAGATGCCAAAGCTTCTGGAACGCGCCGGTAACGCGGAAAAAGGCTCGATTACGGGACTGTATACGGTGCTTGTGGACGGCGACGACTTCAACGAGCCGATTACCGATACCGCCCGAAGCATTCTTGACGGTCATATCATGCTTTCAAGAAAAATAGCGCATAAGAACCATTATCCGGCGATAGACGTTTTGCAGAGCATATCAAGGTGCATGAGCCAGATTGTCGGCAAGGAGCAGAAGAGCCTTGCGGGAAAGCTTAAAAACGTGCTTGCCACCTATACGGAATCCGAGGATTTGATTAATATCGGTGCGTACAAGGCGGGCAGCAACAAGGAGATAGATTACGCGATAAGCAAAATAGATAAGGTCAACGAATTTCTGATGCAGGATACGGATTCCAGACTTTCATACGACGAGGAGCTTGCAATGCTTTCGGCTGTTTTTGAGGAGCAGGCGGCAGAGTAGGAGTGATGCATAATGGCTAAATTCATGTACAGGATGCAGAATATCCTTGATATCAAGTACAAAATGGAGAATCAGGCGCGCTCCGCCTATTCCAACGCCAGAAACAGACTGGATACCGAGAGGGATAAGCTTGAAGAGCTTTTTTCCGGCAAAAGAAGACTTGAAAACGAATACAGGGAGCTTGCGCAGGGCTCGATAAAAGTGAGGGAGCTGCTTGACGGCAGACGAGCGATAGACTATCAGAAGGAACTTATAAAGGTTCAGATGGTAGAGGTGCGTGTGGCGGAAAAAAACTTCGAGGTCGCGAGATCAAAGCTTAACGAAGTGATGAAGGACCGCAAAACGCACGAAAAGCTCAGAGAGAAGGCCTTTGAGAATTTTCTTATTGAGCTCAGCGCGCAGGAAAAGAAAGAGATAGACGAACTTGTCAGCTACAGATACGGAGCGGGCAGTGAAGAAAGCGAATTATAGCGAGAGGAGATACGACCCATATGCCGAGAAACAGGGAAGCTATTTTGGAAGAAGACGATTTGGACGACGAGAAGGAGGGGAAAAAGGGAAGCAAGGCGATGTCCTCCCTTATTGCCGTTTTTATTGTTATAATATGGATTGCGATTTTTGCGCTCCTCATAAAGCTTGACGTGGGCGGCTTCGGAAGCTCGGTTATGTATCCGGTTTTAAAGGACGTTCCCGTACTCAATAAGATACTTCCCAATACAAGCGAAGAGGAAGAAATTTCACAGAGCGGCAATGCGTACGCGACAATACGTGACGCGGTTGACCGTATCAACGAGCTTGAGAATCAGATTGCGATATACCGTCAGAACGCGGACGACAACGCGGAGCAGATTTCCACGCTGACCGCGGAGCTGAAAAGGCTTCAGTCGTACGAGCAGAATCAGCTTTATTATGACCAGCTCAGAAGAAAATTTGAGGAAGAGGTTGTTTTTTCCGATAAAGCGCCCGATATAGAAGAATATAAGGAGTGGTACGAATCGATAAATCCCGACCATGCCGCGGAGCTTTACGAACAGGTGATTGCACAGATTCAGAAGGATAAGGTAATTCAGGATCTGGCAGACAGCTACGCTACTATGAAACCGGATGCGGCGGCGGCGATTTTTGAGGAGATGACGGGCGATTTGGAGAAGGTAGCAAACATTCTTTCTTGCATGAAGAAGGATAAGTCGAGCGCAATTCTTGCCGCTATGGACAGTACGCTTGCCGCGAAGCTTACGCTTCTTATTTATCCCACGGGTGATTAAACGGTGCATTAAGATGCGTTGTTTATTCATATATATTATTTCAGGAAAGGAGGAGAGTGAATGAAGGCAGGAAGCATATCCCCCGCAGCGGAGCAGGTACAGCTTGTACCGGGCGTCAGAATGCAGGGAAATATTGATTCCTCTGCAGAAAACAATACGGGAAGCTTTCAGATGTATCTTGCCGCCAATACCGGAAAGGGACAGGGAATTGATTTTGCACCAGGGACATCGTCAAAAGACGGCGTTAAAGGAGTGAGCGACGGAACCTCAAAGGATTTCTCAAAGCTTCAGGAAAATACCGTCAAGGACAAAATTACGGAAGACACCAAGAAAACCGACAATGCCGCGAATGCAGGGCAGACCGATAAGGACAAAGCCGTTTCGGAGGCTGAGAACAGGATAAGAGATGCCGTTAAGAAGGAACTCGGACTTACGGACGAGGAGCTTGAGGCAGCGCTTGCACAGCTCGGTCTTTGTGTTGCTGATTTGGCGGTACCCCAGAACGCGGCGCTTTTAGTGGCAAAGGTCAATGATACCGATGTGACTTCGGTTGTTGCGGATTCGGGGCTTACCGAGCAGCTTGCAAATCTTATGACTGCGATAAACGCCGTTGTTGCGGATGTTGCCGGACAGTTTGATTTCAAACCCGAACAGTTTGCACAGATACTTGAGCAGGCAGCAGCACAGAGCGATTCGGAAGATGAAGGCGACACCGGAATGCAGGACGGCATGAAGGAAGAGCTTAAACCCGGGCAGCCCGAAATCGCGGTTGTAAAGGATGAGAGTACCGGAAAGGAAATCAAAGTAACCGTCGAGAACGGCAAGGTGACCGACAGCCAGACCACGGTTCAGCCCGACAAAACGCCGGAAAACGCGCAGAATGCTTCGGACGGTCAGCAGGACAGAAAGCAGAACGGCTCCGGAGGATGCAGTGAAAACAGCTTTGCGGACGGTCTTGTACAGAATCTTACGCAGGCGGTTGCCGAGCGTACAGAGGGAATTCAGAGCTTTGCGGAGAGCTATACCGTGAACGCCGCTGATGTTATCCATCAGCTTATAGAGGCTATCAGGGTAAATGTCAATCCGTCAACGAGTTCTATGGAGATCCAGCTTAATCCCGAGAATCTCGGTAAAATTAATTTGAATGTTGTGACCAGAAACGGAATGGTAACGGCTACAATCACGGCTCAGAACGAAGCTGTCAAAGGAATCATCGAAAGCCAGCTTGTTCAGCTTAAGGAAAACCTTAACAATCAGGGACTGAAGGTTCAGAGCGTTGAGGTGGCGGTTGCGAACCACGGCTTTAACCTCGGGGAAAACAGCGCGGGGCAGGAGCAGAGCAATAATCAGGGAACCCGCGGACGCAGGCATTTCAGTAATTTTGAGGAGCCCGCCGATGAGGAAGACGATATGTCTGAGGTTCTCAGGCAGAGAATTATGGAAGCAGACGGAAACAGCGTGAATTATACGGCTTAAAAAACGCTTATGCGCGTGAAAACGGCGCGGCAGTAATGAAAGGAGGAACAAAATGGCAATATCGGCACAGTTCGTTGACGGCAAGATAGTTGCAAATTACACCCAGGGAACAAATATCAGCGAGGACAAAAAAGGAAACGATTCGCTTGACAAGGACGCATTCCTTAAAATCCTTGTAGCGGAGATGCAGTATCAGGACCCGCTTGAACCTTCATCCAACACGGAATGGGTTACTCAGATGGCATCATTCTCGCAGATTGAATCACTTCAGGATGTAAGCAAGACTCTCGGAGAGCAGACGGCTTCACAGCTTGTAGGTAAGAGGGTAATTGTTGAGGCATCGGAGAACGAAGGCGGAGAGGTTAATTATGTTACGGGAGTTGTTCAGTGCATAGAAAAGAGATCCGACGGAATTTATTTTTCGATTAACGATTATCTCTATCCGGTCAGCAGCCTTTATGCTGTGGTTGATGAGGACTATTACAACAAGCTCATGGCTGAGGGAGCTAAGACACCCGAGGAGTCAAGAGACCAGCAGAACAGCGATGCGGCGGATAAGGCAGCAGAGGCATAATAGGCTAAGGAGAGCCGACGGAAAGAAGGTAAGATATGGATATCAAGGATGCCCGTTTTACATCGATTGAACAGGTCACGGGACGGTATCTTAACCAAGGTTCTTTATATGCGCCGGAGAGAAGCGTTGAAACCTCTTTTGAAGAGATTCTCAGAAAAAAGGTTGATTTAAATACACCCGGAGCGCAGGAAACAGGAGTCGCGGATTTAAGATTTTCAAAGCATGCGGCACAAAGGCTTTCGGACAGGAACATAAGCCTGTCGCAGGAACAGCTTGACAGACTGCAGAAGGGCGCAAGGCTTTGCGGCGACAAAGGAATCAAGGAATCGTTAGTGATTATGGATGAATATGCCTTTATCGTAAACACCCAGAAGAACACCGTGATAACGGCAATGGAACAAGGAAATGAGGGTGAAAATATTTTCACCAATATAGACGGAGCGGTTTTGGTTTAGGTTCGGACCTTCGGGAGAACCGATTGCCCCTGAATGCCAGACGGAGCAGACGAAAAGAATCGCTTTGCGACACAAATTAAATTATGAATTAATTTACAGGAGGTCATTTAATTATGATGAGAGCACTTTATTCTGGTGTGGCAGGACTCAGAACACACCAGACAAGGATGGACGTTATCGGTAACAATATTGCCAACGTCAATACCGTGGGATTTAAGTCCGAAACAGTTACTTTCAACGATGTTTTATACCAGACTACCCAGCACGCTTCCGGAGCGAACCAGGAAACGGGAGCAGGCGGTACGAACGCTAAGCAGATAGGTCTCGGTTCTGCGGTAAATGCCATCAGTACCAAGATTACCGAAACCGGCGGTTATCAGACAACCAACAATCCTTTCGACCTGATGATTAACGGCGACCAGTTCTTTATCGTAAACAACAGCGGAATGAATTATTTTACCAAGGCCGGAAATTTCAAGGTGGATACTCTCGGAACTCTCGTAACCTCGCAGGGTTATGCGGTTATGGGATGGCTTGCGGATCAGGAGGGCAATATACAGGTTGACAATGTATCAAGGATTAATCTCTATGCTCCCGAGTACAAGCAGGCTGAGCCTATGGCATCAACGGATGTTTCAATTACCGGAAATATCAACAAGGAGGATGAGAGCTTCGGTTCCGAAGGCGGAACAAGAGCCGTAAACGTATCCTTCTACGATAATCTCGGATATAAATATCAGCTTACTATACAGATTTCCCAGAACGATGACAGCGAATTCGGATATTCGCTCTCGTCGGCGGCGCTCACCTGTAACGGAAATCCCGTTGCCGGTCTTACCGAGGCAAACATACAGAGCATTCTCGGAACGGGAGCCGCAATAGAGTTCAACGAGGCAGACGGAACGGTGGCAACCCCCGCCGACGGAAAGATTACGCTTAATATCGCCGGACTCGGCATAGCTGCGCTTCCGGAGGACATTTCTCTTGATGTATCGACCATCACCTGCCGCGGTACGGAAACGAAGCTTGAGGCCTCAAGAGGAGATGTGACCAACGGAAATTCCGGAGCGGGAAGAACTGTCGGAACCATGTCAGAGGTAAGTATTGCCAAGGACGGAAAAATTTCCGCTTCATACGACAACGGCGAGCAGAGAGTTATCGCTCAGATTGCGGTTGCAAGCTTTGTAAATCCCTCTGGACTTGAGAAGGTCGGCGACAATCTTTTTGAGGCGACCCTGAACTCGGGTGAATTTGACGGAATCGGCGAGGATATAACGGCGTCGGGCGGATATTTCGCACCGGGCGTGCTTGAGATGTCCAACGTGGATCTGGCGGCGGAATTTACCGATATGATTACCACGCAGAGAGGCTATCAGGCAAACTCAAGAATTATTACCGTATCGGATACACTTCTTGAGGAACTTATAAATCTTAAGAGATAATTTAAGATAATGCATAACCCCGGAGGCTCATTGCGGGTCTCCGGGGATTAATTGCGTAAAAATGCAGGTCGTATTTGACATAAGCCTTATCGGAGGTGTATAATGATAGAGTTGACAAGGTTTAACGGGACTGCTTTTGACCTGAATCCCGATTTGATTGAAATAATCGATTCAACGCCGGATACGGTAATAACTTTGACCACCGGACGCAAATTAATTGTAAAAGAAAGTAGACAAGAGATAAAAAATTTAGTATTATCATATAGAAGGGCAGTTTATGCTAATATGCTCTCCGACATAATTGAAACATAAGAACAAGGCGGGTACATAATTATGGATTTGGCTACTGTAGTAGGATTGGTCCTTTGCTTGGGCCTTATGATATTTGGTATAGTAACAGGAGATGACGGATTTGCCGCTCTGACGAACTTCCTTCACGCGCAGTCCGCGATAATAACATTCGGAGGTGCCATATCCTCCACGCTTATATCCAATAAGGTCAAGGACTTTACAAACGGTCTTAAGGGTATAAAAATAGCTATCAAGCAGGATATAGGCGACCAGACGGAAATGATTAAAAAAGTAATAGAGCTTTCCAACGTAGCGCGTAAGGAAGGCTTGTTGGCGTTGGAGGAGGCCGCAAATAATATTGACGACGAGTTTATGAAAAAGGGTATTCTGCTTATAGTTGACGGAACCGAGCCCGATTTGGTAAGGGCAATTCTGGAGACCGAGCTGACCTGTGTAGAACAGAGACATAAGAAGGTAATATCGGTGTGGGAGACCTTGGCTGCCATGGGTCCTGCCTGGGGTATGATCGGTACCCTTATCGGACTTATAAACATGCTTAAGCATCTCGAGGATATCAACGCCGTAGGACCTAACATGTCGGTTGCACTTATTACGACCTTGTACGGCTCAATGCTTGCCAACTGGATTTCGGTTCCGATTTCCAACAAGCTCAGGGCAAACAATGCCGAGGAAGTAACGCTTAAGGAGGTTATGATTGAAGGTCTTCTTTCGATTCAGGCGGGAGAGAATCCCCGTGTAATTGAGGAAAAGCTTAAGTCCTTCCTTGCACCTGCCGACAGGGCAAGATACGCGGAAGGTACCGAAGACGGAGGTGAACGCGCAAATGGCTAGAAACAAGCAGGAAGAACCGCCGATGAAAACAGACGGCTGGATGGCCACGTTTTCGGACCTTATGAATCTTCTTCTGTGCTTTTTCGTGCTTCTCTTTGCCATGTCGTCGGTTGACACCGATAAATGGCAGCAGTTGGTTGCATCGTTTTCATCAAATTACAGTATTCTGCAGTCCGGAGGAGAGGGCTTGCAGGAGGGGCAGCTTATAGCGAGTGGAGCCAGCCAGCTGACACAGATAGGCGATTATTACGCTCAGATTGGGCTTAATCAGGACGGCAGCGAGGACAGCAACAGAGACGCCCTTCTTGAGCTTGAGCAAAAGGAATATGAAGAGTCCGAACAGATGGGCGAAAAAATAGAACAGATACTTGAGAACAAGGGACTTGAATCGGAGATTGAGGTTCAGGTCACTCAGACCTATGTCAGCATCAATATGAAAGGCGCGCTGCTTTTTGAGTCGGCATCGGCAGACCTTACGGCCGACGCCAACCGTGTGCTTACTGAGGTTGCCGGCATTCTCAAGAATTACGAGGATAACCGTATCAAGATAGAGGGATATACCGATAATATACCGATTAACACCGAGAAATATCCGAGTAATAACGAGCTTTCGTACGCAAGGTCGCTTGCGGTATTCTATTTCCTTACGGGGGAGAACGGACTGAGCAGCGAAAATTTTGACGTTTCCGGATACGGGGAGCGGCATCCCATAGCTTCAAATGACACGGCAGAGGGCAGGGCCCAGAACCGCCGTGTGGAAATAAAGATTTATAATAGCTATAACAGCAAGTAGAATTTAACTATTAGAGGTGGCATTATGAAAAAAGGAATGAGTAATATCGTTGTGCTGGTGTTGGTGCTTGTCAATCTGATTCTTACGATTGTGATTGTATTTACGCAGGTGCCTCAGACTAACAGATACAATAATCTTGTTAAAAAGATTTGTGAGATTGTTGATTTGAATGTCGGTGACAACGACGGAAACGGCGATGAGATAACCTTGGCGGATTTGGACAGCAGGGCGGTAAGGTTCGGTACCGGCGAGGATGCGCCTACGGAAATTACGGTTACGCTTACCACCGCCGATGGCGAAAGTAAGGCTCACCATATGAAGTTAGGGCTTATTCTCAACCTTAATAAAAAGCATAAGGATTATGCGGAGAATTCCAAATTAATCGATTCCGCTATGAGCAATATCGGAAGTACGATTGTGTCCGTTGTCAGTGATTATACATACGCAGAGATAAACCGCGAAAAGATGGAGGCCGATATTCTGCAGGCGCTCAGAACACTTTTCAATTCTGATTTTATATACTCTGTGGAATTCAGCCAGTGGCAGGCTCAGTAAAAGCTTTGCAGGGTATCGCTATGGTTGAGTTCACTAACACAATGCAGTTTATATTTTACAGAAAGAAGGTGAGAGAAGATGGGCGAAGTCCTTTCGCAGAACGAGATTGACAATCTGCTCAAGGCGCTGACAAGCGGAGAGCTTGATGTCAACGAGATAAAGGATAGCGAAGAAAAGGTAGTTAAAAATTACGATTTTGCGAGACCCGCGAAATTTTCCAAAGAACATCTTCGAACACTTGAAATTATATTTGAACATTACGGGCGGCTTCTTTCCACGAACCTACCCGCATACTTACGCAAACCCGTACAGGTAGATGTTATGAATTCCGAGGCAGTTATATATTCGGAGTTTTCAAACGCACTTTCCAATCCTGTGCTGTTGGGCGTTGTAAATTTTGAACCTCTTGAAGGAAGCATAGTAATGGAAATTGCCTCCAATATCGGCTATTCCATGGTTGACAGACTGCTCGGAGGAAACGGGACTCCGCTTGATAAACCGAGGGAGTTTTCGGAAATCGAGCTTGTGATTCTTGAGAGAATGTTTAACGTGTGTGTCAATCTGCTTCGTGAGCCGTGGCAGAATGTAGTGAGCATAGTGCCGAGGCTTGAGAGAATAGAAACAAACTCCCAGTTCGCGCAGATAATATCACCCAGTGAAATGATTGCGATTATAACAATCAATCTCAAGATAGGAGATGTGGAAGGTATCATCAATATTTGTCTGCCTTTTGCGGTGTTGGAGCCTGTAATGGATAAGCTGAATACCAAGTACTGGTTCTCTACAATGCAGGATAAGGATGTCAATACTTATGAGGACGCAATAACAACACTTATATCAAAGGCGCAGATACCGGTTAAAGCGGTTCTGGGAACAAGTCAGATTTCGGTCAACGACTTCCTTAATCTGAATATAGGTGATATAATCAAAGTCGATACCAAGGTTGACCAGGAACTTGATATATATGTGGGTAATATAGATAAATTTAAAGCTTTACCCGGTTCTTCTAATGATAAATATGCAGTCAGGCTTACAAAAGTATTGAGAGGAGAAGAATGAAATGGATGGTATGTTATCGCAGGATGAAATAAATGCTCTTTTGAGCGGAGCCAACCTTGACGGAGGAGCGCCGGAGGAAGCTGCCGATGAAACGCTGCTTACCGACGAACAAAAGGATGCCCTCGGAGAGGTAGCCAATATAAGCATGGGTACGGCAGCGACAACTCTCAGTACACTGCTGAATCAGACGGTTAATATTACTACGCCCAATGTTTCATATATGTATTGGGATGACCTTGCCGATTCTTATGACAGACCCTGTGTGTTCCTGTCAATACAGTATACTTGCGGACTTGACGGAAACAATGTCCTTGTACTTAAGGAGAGGGATGTTAAAATAATAACCGATTTGATGATGGGAGGAGCCGGAGTAGAGTCGGAGGAGCCTATCAGCGAATTGCACCTGAGTGCTATCGGTGAGGCTATGAACCAGATGATGGGTTCGGCGGCAACCTCTATGTCTACGATGCTCGGACAGAAAATCGATATAAGCCCTCCCGTTGCGAATCTTATAGACCTCAACGAAAAACAGGATGACAGCATTCTGCCTTCGTTTTTGAACAAGAGATTCATCAAGGTTGCTTTCAGAATGACAATCGGAGATTTGATAGACAGCGAGATTATGCAGCTCTATCCCTTTGATTTTGCGGAGAATCTGTGCGAAACCTTTTCGGCAAATGTTATGGGCGGAACGGACGCTTCGGTTACGGATATTCCGGCAGCGATTCCTGCGCCCGCGGCACCCGAGCCGGCTCCGATGCCTCAGCCCGATATGACACAGATGCAGCAGGGAATGATGGGAATGCCGCAGATGCAGCCCATGCCGGGATACGGAATGCCGCAGATGCAGCCCATGCCGGGGTACGGAATGCCGCAGATGCAGCCTATGCCGGGATACGGAATGCCGCAGCCCAACGTCAATGTACAGCCTGCCGCTTTTCAGGCGTTTACGGGCGCTATGTCGGCTGCTGGACATGAAAATATTGACCTTATTATGGATGTGCCCCTTGAGGTTACGGTTGAACTGGGCAGGACGTCGAAGTCAATTAAGGAAATCCTTGAGTTTGCCCCCGGAACAATCGTCGAGCTTAACAAGATTGCCGGTGAACCCATAGATGTGCTTGTCAACGGCAAGTATGTTGCAAAGGGCGAGGTAGTGGTAATCGAAGAAAGCTTCGGTGTCAAAATCACAGAAATTATTAAATAAAATAGTATCAAAAATTTCTTTTCTGTGTTAGAATATTAAATAAACAGGGAGTCATACCCTTAAAGTTAGAAGGAGATTAAAAGATGGCAAAGAATATACTGGTTTGCGACGATGCTGCATTTATGAGAATGATGATTAAGGATATTCTCACCAAAAACGGATACAATGTTGCCGGAGAAGCAGAGAACGGTGCGAAGGCAGTTGAAAAGTATAATGAACTTAAGCCCGACCTTGTTCTCATGGATATTACCATGCCGGAAATGGATGGAATTCAGGCTCTCAAGAAGATAAAAGCAGGAGATGCCGGTGCCGCCGTAATTATGTGTTCGGCTATGGGACAGCAGGCGATGGTTATTGAGGCCATTCAGTCGGGAGCAAAGGACTTCATAGTAAAGCCTTTCCAGGCGGACAGAGTTCTCGAAGCGGTTAGAAAAGTAGTTGGCTAATATGATATTTTGCGCAATATCTGATAATAGCATTATTCAGTTTATTACCGTAACATTAATATTTGTACTTGTTCTGGCCATAACGTATTTCACCACCCGATGGGTAGGCTCATACCAGAAAACGCACATGAGCCATGGCAGCATCAGGATTATTGAAAGTATGCGGCTCTCCGGAAATAAGGTTCTGGAGGTCGTTAAGGCCGGAGATAAAACCTTTTTGATTGCCGTATGCAAGGATACGGTCACATGCATTGGCGAGGTGAATGAGGATACGCTGGAAATAAAGGAGCCGGAAGGAGCCGGAGAGGCCTTCGGTACTGTTTTTAACAGATTCAGGTTTTCGCATAAGGAAGAGGCAGAGGATGAAGAAGAAAAATAGGCTTATTTCGGCAATCATGAAGTTTGCGGTTCTTTTTCTTGTTGCTTTTATTATAACGGCATACAATACATCTGATGTCAGGGCAACAGACATAACTCCGGAAACGACCGCGGATTCTTCTGATAATTTTACAATTGGAATAACGGCGGGGAATGGAAGTGACTTAGCAAGCGTTTTACAGATATTACTTGTTCTTACTGTAATAGCTTTGGCACCTTCCATTCTTATTATGCTCACATCTTTTACGAGAATAGTAATTGTGATGCATTTTACGAGAACGGCGTTGGGAACACAGACGTCACCTCCTAATCAGGTGCTTATCGGATTGTCTTTGTTTCTGACATTTTTTATTATGGCTCCGGTTTTCACTCAGGTGTACAACGACGCGGTTCTGCCTCTCTCAAGGGAAGAGATAAGCGCGGAGGAAGCATATGAAGTCGGAATAGAACCAATCCGCAATTTCATGTTTGAGCAGACAAATACAAAAGATATAAGAATGTTTCTGGACATCGCGCAGGTGGAAGAGGTTCAGACAATGGATGACATACCGACGTATGTGCTGATTCCGAGTTTTATTGTGAGTGAGCTGCGAACGGCGTTTATTATAGGATTTCTGATATACATTCCGTTCATAATCATAGATATGGTGGTAGCGTCGGCGCTTATGTCAATGGGTATGATGATGCTCCCGCCTACAACGATTTCACTGCCGTTTAAAATACTTCTCTTTGTTATGGCGGACGGCTGGAATCTGATAATCGGTAATCTTGTCAAAACCTTTTACTGACGGAGGGAGGATGCCGCATGACGCAGGATCAGGTAATAGATATTTCAAGACAGGCGTTGTTTCTTATAATTGAGTGTTCGGCGCCGCTTCTGTTGATATCGCTGGTGGTGGGGCTGGTAATAAGCATATTCCAGACCATAACCTCCATACAGGAGCAGACGCTTACCTTTGTGCCGAAGATTGTCGCCGTTTTTTTCGGAATGATGATTTTCGGTTCATGGATACTGACCAAGCTGACGGATTATATGACCGAGCTCTGGTCGAACTTCAATACGTACATCAGGTGACTTTTATACGGGCGGTGCTGTTATGTTAAGTTTTGAGGTGGCATTAAATTACTGGGAAGTTTTCCTGCTGATTCTGGTGCGTATTGCCAGCTTTATATATACCGCACCTTTGTTCGGGATTCCGAGTATACCACAGAGAGTAAAGGTTTCGCTTTCTCTTTTTATATCCATACTTATATTTATGCTGCTTCCGGATAAAAGTCTGGTATACAGCGGAATACTTGACTATTCTATTCTTGTAATAAAGGAAAGCGTTGTCGGGCTTTTGCTTGGCTTTGTGTGCAATGTCTGCATACAGGCAATCACCTTTATGGGACATATCGTGGATACAAATATCGGTATGTCCATGGCAACAATGTACGACCCGACGTTAAGGTCGCAGACCGGAGTAACCGGAACATTTTATTATTACACGACATTTTTGCTTATGCTGGTATCGGGGCTTTATCAGTTCCTGATTTCGGCGATAGTTGACTCATATTCGATAATACCTTTGGGGGCGGCGACAATAAACACGACACTGTACGATTCGTTCCTTGAGGTCATTGCAAGCTATTTTATTATAGGCGTAAGGCTCGCGCTCCCGGTATTCGTCACGATTATGCTTTTAAACGTCGTGCTGGGAATACTTACCAAAATTGCGCCGCAGATGCATATGTTTTCCATCGGAGTGCAGGTCAAGCTTCTTCTGGGGCTCGGGGTAATGTTTCTCACGGTGGGACTGCTGCCCGTAATTTCGTCGGCAATCTTCAATATGATGAAGCAGGTTGTCAAGAGCATAGCGGGAGGACTTGTATGATAAAATACGACCTTCAGTTTTTTGCAAAGGACGGACCGGGCGGAGCAAAGACCGAGCCCGCCAGCCAGAAAAAGCTCGACGACGCCCGCAAAAAAGGACAGGTAGCCAAAAGTAAGGATTTAAGCGGTTCGGTAATTCTGCTTGCTTTTTTCATAATCCTCAGGGTATATGTTGCATCAATGGGCAAAAGCCTGATGTCGGGTTTTAGGGAAACCTACACGAAAATCGGTGATTTGTCCGGCGCAAGCATTGAATTTGATTCCGTGGGAAGGTATCTGACTTCTTTTATAAAAAGCGGTCTGCTCGATATCATTGTTATATTGCTGCCGATACTCGCGGTCGGTTTTGTACTTTCATTTGTGATGGACCTTGTTCAGGTAAAGTGGAAGGTCAGCACCGAACCGATGAAACCCAAATTGGATAAATTCAATCCGATTAACGGCGTAAAGCGTCTTTTCAGCGTTAAAACGCTTGTTCAGCTTTTAAAGCAGATTGTGGTAGTTGTCGTATGCGTGATTGTGGCATATAATAAGCTTAAGGACCAAATCGGACTGATATTCAATATGTATGATATGTCGCTCGGCGCGGTAGTCGCCGTGATGGGTGAAATTATACTGGATTTGGGAATTACGATAAGCATTGTCTATCTGATAGTGGGAATCGCTGATTACATCTTTGAAAAATTCAAATTCAAGGATGACATGAAAATGACCAAGCAGGAGGTCAAGGACGAATATAAGGACACCGAGGGAAGCCCGGATGTTAAGGGCAAGCAGAGGCGGCGTATGCAGGAGGCGTCAAGGCGCAGAATGATGCAGGCCGTACCCGAGGCGGACGTCGTAATTACCAACCCCACGCATTTTGCGGTAGCGCTCAAATATGAGCCGGATTCCGGACGCGCTCCCGTGGTAGTTGCCAAGGGCGAGGATTATCTGGCACTTAAGATTAAAGAGGCGGCAAAGGAAAACGATGTTGAGATTGTAGAAAACAAGCCTCTTGCCAGAATGATTTATTATAACGTAGAACTTGGCATGGAAATTCCGCAGGAGCTGTATCAGGCGGTTGCGGAGGTTCTGGCGTTTGTATGGAAGCTTAAGAATAAAATTTAGTTTTGCTCCGAAGGACAGAAGCGAAACGGAAAGGAGTACACGGCATAATGAAGTTCAAAAAGACGGATTTGTTTATAGGAATATACCTTCTGACAGCGATTGTAAGTCTTTTTATTTCCGTCCCCTCAGGGCTTCTGGATGTTTTGATGGCAATAAATATATCGGTTGCCATGGTAATTCTTTTTACCGCGCTGTACTCCAAGGAGGCGCTTGATATGCAGGCGTTTCCCACGATACTTTTGTTTACGACCATTTTCAGAATAGGACTTAACGTGTCCTCGACGAAGCTCATCTTAAGTACGGGAAATCCCGGAAAGGTCGTTGTGGCGTTCGGACAGTTCGTCGCTAGAAACGATATGGTGCTTGGCTTTGTCGTATTCATAATACTGCTGATTGTGCAGTTTGTGGTTATAAATAAAGGCTCGGAGCGTGTATCCGAGGTAACGGCGCGATTCACTCTCGATGCGATGCCCGGTAAACAGATGGCGATAGACGCCGACCTCAACACCGGAGCAATCACCGACAAAGAGGCGAGGGAGAGGCGTGAAAAGATTCAGCAGGAATCGACCTTCTTCGGAGCCATGGACGGTGCTACCAAGTACGTAAAGGGAGACGCGACGGCGGGTCTTATAATTACCGTAATCAACCTTGTCGGCGGACTTCTGATGGGAGTTATGCGTCAGGGAATGGAGATTACGGAGGCGCTTAACCAATATGCGCTGCTTACAATAGGTGACGGACTTGTCAGCCAGATACCCTCGCTTCTCATATCGCTTTCGACCGGTATCCTCGTAACAAAGGCTTCAAAGGGCGAGGAGCTTCCGGACGAGATTATGGGAGAGCTTTTCGCTTTGCCGAAGGTGCTTATGATCGTCGGCGTTACGCTGGCGCTTCTAGGTATCGCGACGCCGCTGCCCGCACTGATATTTATTCCGATAGGAGCGGCGCTCTTTATATGGGGACTTGTTTCAAACCGCAAGAAGTCCGTCAAGGAAATCGAGGAGGAAGTCGAAGAGGAAGTCGAGGAGGCTCAGGAAACCAGAAAGCTGGAGAATGTCGTTTCGCTTTTGCAGGTTGACCCGATTGAGCTTGAGTTCGGATACGGCATAATTCCTCTGGCAGATGTAAATCAGGGCGGAGATTTGCTTGACCGCGTTGTAATGATAAGGCGGCAGGTGGCTTTAGAGCTTGGTACCGTCGTGCCGATAATAAGATTAAGGGATAACATTCAGCTTAATCCGAATCAGTACATTATAAAAATAAAGGGTATACAGGTCAGCGAGGGTGAAATCCTTTTTGACCATTACATGGCGATGAATCCCGGCTTTGTCGAGGAGGAGATTACGGGTATCCCGACCTTCGAGCCTTCGTTCCACCTCCCGGCAATATGGATTACGGAGAATCAGAGAGAAAGGGCGGAATCGCTCGGATATACGGTTGTTGACCCTCCTTCGATTATAGCGACGCATCTTACAGAGATTATCAAATCCCATATTGCGGAGCTGCTTACAAGACAGGATACGCAGAACCTTATCAACAACCTCAAGGAAAACAATCCCACGCTTGTTGACGAGCTTGTACCCAAGCTTATGGGAGTCGGAGAAATCCAGAAGGTGCTTCAGAATCTTTTGGAGGAGGGCATTTCAATAAGGGATTTGCTTACGATTTTTGAAACTCTTGCGGATCACGCGGGCGTTACGAGGGATACGGACGTACTTACCGAATATACGCGTCAGAGCCTCAAACGCGCCATATCCAACAAGTTTTTTGTCGCAAGCGAGATTACGAGTGTCATAACGCTTGATCCCACGCTTGAGCAGGAAATTATGAATTCGGTTAAGCAGACCGAACAGGGTGCGTATATTAATCTTTCTCCCGACAGGGTAAGGAATATAATAAACGCGGTGCAGGCTGAAGCAGCCAAGCTTGAGGAGATGGGCAAAACGCCGATAGTCATTACGTCTCCTATAGTAAGAATGTATTTTAAACGACTGACCAATGATTATATAAAGGATCTTATTGTAGTGTCCTACAATGAGGTTGAATCAGATGTGGAGCTCCAGTCGGTTGGGATGGTGACAGCATAGTATGATAGTAAAAAAGTACACGGGCAGCAGCGAGACTGAAGCTGTGATGAAAGCAAAAGAGGATCTCGGCTCCAACGCGGTTGTCCTTAATGTCAGAAGTATGAAGCAGCGAGGCTTCGCGAAATTATTCAAAAAAGATTTTATTGAAATAACAGCGGCTTTGGAGGAACGGGATTTCGAGCAGAATGTAAACAGCAAAAAGCCGACATTTTCTCAGGCGCGCGACGAGGCGGTTCAGAAGCAGAATTCCAAAATAGATTTACGCGCCGACGATACGAGCGCGGTTCCGCCGGTTTCGGTGCATAAGGCGGAAACCATTGAGCATAAGCTTGACAGCCTTCACGATATGCTGCGCAACCAGATGGTAAAGGAGGAGGAAGCTCCCCGGGATACGCGTGAAACCGTTCCCGAGAATACGGGAAGGGAGAACACCGCCAACTTCAAGTCGCTCAAGCTTATTTATAACAAGCTGATAGAAAACGAGGTGGACGAAAAGTACGCCAACGCCATAATCAACGATATAGAAAGCTCGCTCAAAAAGGAATCGAACCTTGACAGCATACTGGCATCGGTCTACCAGAAAATCATACTTAAGCTCGGAGAGCCGGAGGGGATTGAGAACAACGGCAGGCGCAAGGTTGTGTTTTTCGTCGGACCTACGGGCGTAGGCAAGACGACCACAATAGCAAAGCTGGCGTCAGATGTGAAAATTCGCCAGAACTGCAAGGTCGCGATGATTACGGCGGATACATACAGAATAGCGGCGGTAGAGCAGCTTAATACATATGCCAATATACTGGACGTTCCGGTCAGCGTAATTTACAGTCCGAGCGAGATAACGGAAGCGCTTGAGGACTTGTCGGATTACGAAATGATTTTTATAGACACGGCGGGGCGTTCGCACAAAAACGAGGAGCAGCGCAGAGAACTGATGGAAATGATTGACAATGTCAGGAACTCGTTTGAGGATACCGAGGTGCTGGTTTTCCTTGTTTTAAGCGTTACGACCAAATACAGGGATATTATAAGTATATGTGACGCTTATAAAGGGCTCAGCGGATACAGGCTTTTGTTTACCAAGATTGACGAAACCAATTCGTTGGGCAATATACTGAATATAAAGCTATACACACAGGAACCTTTGTCATACATGACTTACGGACAGAACGTACCCGATGATATTGAGCGAGCCGATGTTCAGAAGCTTGCCAAGAGTCTTCTGGGAGGCGAATAGGCCGCGGGGATACACGGAGGTAGTATAATGGACCAGGCAGAAAAACTACGGGCTATTATTAAACAACAGAATCAGGTAAGCACTTCAAGTACCAGAATCATTACGGTTACAAGCGGTAAGGGCGGTGTCGGCAAATCCAGTACTTCGATTAATCTTGCGCTGCAATTCCGAAGAGAAGGCAAAAGAGTGCTTATTTTTGACGCGGATTTCGGTCTGGCGAATATAGAGGTAATGTTCGGCGTGATTCCGAAATATACTCTCGCCGACATTATGTTCAAGGGTAGGGAGATTAAGGAGATTATCACCGAAGGACCCGAGGGCGTTATGTTTGTGTCCGGAGGCTCGGGAATCGCCAAGCTTGTCAATCTCGACCACGAGCAGGTGAAGCGGCTTGTACATAAGCTGTCCGATCTTGAAGATATCGCCGATGTTATAATTGTAGATACCGGAGCGGGAATATCCTCGTCGGTTCTTGAGTTTGTGGCATCAAGTCCGGAGGTACTTCTTGTAACCACGCCGGAGCCCACTTCTATAACGGATTCGTACGCGCTTTTAAAGGCGCTTGCCATGCATCAGGATTTTGACAGAGATTCCGTAAAAATAAACGTGATTGCCAACAAGGTAAGCTCCGCTGCCGAGAGTAAGGCGGTTTACGAAAAACTTTCCGCCGTTGTGCAGCGGTTTTTGGGAATAGAGCTGATATATCTGGGCGACGTCCCTTTTGACTCAAATATTACAAGAGCTGTTATGAAGCAGAAGCCGGTGTCGATTGCGTATCCCTCGTCCAATCCGGCAAAGGCTTTCCGTGCGATAAGCGAGAGGCTTATAAACGGAGATGACTGCGTAACCGTGGAAAAAAAGGGCGTTTCGTATTTCTTTAGCAAAGTGTTTGAAACCCGGAGAAGAAAATAGGAGGTTTTGCATGATTGACAATCTGATTTCAGAGGGCGACAAAATTGATTTCAGGGATATTCTGACTGAGGAGCAGGTGAATGACGGAATATCACCAAATGTATATGTGAGTCAGGTGCTGGATTTTACGGAAAACGGCAATCTGATGGTAGCCATGCCCATGAGGCAGAGGAATTTTGTTCCGCTGTCAAAGGGACAGCAGTATGAGGTTTTCTTTTATACGCATAAGGGGCTTTATCAGAGTATTGCCGTTATTGTGGACAGATTCAAATCGGGCAACATATACTCTATGGAGATTTCGCTTATGTCGGAGCTCCGGAAATATCAGAGGCGTCAGTATTACAGGCTTGAAAAATCGATTGCGGTAAAATACGCGCAGATTACCGAGGAGGAATATAATTTTTTCCTCAATGAGCATACAGTGCCGAAACGCTTGCAGACGGCGGTAGATTTCTGCGACGGAACAAGTCTTGATATAAGCGGCGGCGGACTCAGGTTTATGGGCAGCAAAAAAATAGAAAAGGCAAGGAAGCTTGTTGTGCAGTTTGATATTGTCAGCTCAAACGGACCGATAAGATACTGCCTGCCCGCCAAGGTTATAATGTCCTTCGAGCTTCCGGACAGAATAAGCTGCTTTGAACACAGAATAGAGTTTTCCGGTATTTCCAGAGACAGCAGGGAACTTCTGATTAAGTATATATTTGAAGAAGAAAGAAAGATGAGAAAGAACGGAAAGTATTAAAGCGTAGTCCCGTTCGGCACAAAGCGGAAAGTCCCGTTCGGCACGAGGTGTCTCGCGGGAGTGTCAGTGCCTAGCGGTTATTGTTAAAGGAGAATTTATAAAGTGGGCAGAAAATTTTTGATAATTGATGACTCTGCACTCATGAGAAGGGTTATATCTGATATAATAAAGCAAAACAGTGAATACGAAGTATTGGATTTTGCGGTTGACGGAGTTGCGGGTTTTGATAAGCTTGTGCTTCATCCGGGATATTATGATTTGGTAATCCTTGACATCAATATGCCGAAGATGAACGGACTTGAGCTTCTTGAAATGCTTCAGAAAAATCATATGCGTGAAGCGGTCGTTGTTGTCAGCACCGTTGCCAAGGAGGGCGCGAAGGAAACAATGCGCGCGCTTGAGTTGGGGGCGCTTGACTTTGTTACCAAGCCCGAGAATTTTTACGAGGTAAAGGGCGAGGGCTTCAGAACCCACATAGTCAACATGATTGAGGTTGTGGCAGGCAAGGATCTTAACCGGAAGTCGCTTACGGCGGTTCCGGGCGCGGTTTCGTCAAGGTCTTTGCTCAAAAATGTAATGACTGAGCCTCAAAGGAAAAGTACGACGGAGTTAAAGCAGCCTGCGTCAAAACCGGATTCGGACGGTATGGATGCGGTTATCAAAAAAGCGGCGAACATAAAGCGGGGCAAATCAAAGCTTGTCGCGATTGCGTGTTCCACGGGCGGTCCGAAATCTCTGCAGCAGGTAGTACCCATGCTGCCCGCCGAGCTTGACGCGGGAGTGGTTCTTGTACAGCATATGCCTAAGGGCTTTACGGCGTCTTTGGCGTCGCGTCTGAATGCTCTCGGAAGCATAAAGGTTACCGAGGCGGCGGACGGAGATGTTATCGAGAAGGGGCATGTGTATATAGCTCCCGGAGGTATGCATATAAAGGTCGAGAAGACATCAAAAGGGCATATAATAAGATATTCCGACGAGCCTCCGGTTGACGCACTTAAACCCTGTGCCAATATTATGTATGAATCACTGAAGGATTCTGACTTTGACGAGATAACCTGTGTCGTGCTCACGGGAATGGGAGCCGACGGAACCAGAGGAATCAAGGCTCTGGCTGATGCGCGCAGAAAGATACACGTTATCGGTCAGGACGCCGAAACCTGCGTGGTGTACGGAATGCCGCGCTCAGTGGCGGAGGCGGGTCTTGTCGATGAAGTCAGACCGTTAGACCAAATAGCAAAAAGCATTATCGAAAACGTGGGGGTGTTGTAATGGACGTCAGCCAGTATCTTGAAATTTTTGTGGAGGAAACAAGGGAGCATCTGCAGACCCTGAATGAAAATCTGCTTGTTCTTGAGAAAGAGCCGGAAAATAAGGACACAATAAACGAAATTTTCCGTGCCGCCCACTCTCTTAAGGGAATGGCGGGAACAATGGGTTATAAAAGAATGCAGAATCTTACCCATAATATGGAAAATGTTTTTTCCGAAATCCGCAACGATAAAATGAAGGTTACTTCAGACCTTGTGGACACACTGTTCCAGTGTCTTGACGCGCTTGAGGCGTATCTTGACAATATTGTAAACGCCCAGGACGAGGGAACCGACGACAACGAGCCTATTGTAAAACTGCTCAACGATTTCCTTAACGGACAGGGAGGGGCAGGAGCGCAGCCGCAGGAGACTGATAAGGAACAGACGCAGGAACAGCAGTCTCCGGTTGCTGATGACAGCTTTAAGAATGTTGAATTTTCCGAATTTGAAAGACATGCGATACTTGAGGCATACAAAAAGGATATGCAGGCGTACGGTATCGACGTACATATTGACCCGAGCTGTATTCTCAAAGCGGCCAGGGCGTTTCTTGTGTTCAAGGCTATTGAGGCACAGGGTGAGATTATCAAGTCCGTACCTTCAACACAGGATATAGAGGACGAGAAATTTGATTTGGAATTTAAAATGTTTGTCGTGTCAAAGGAACCTCTTGAAAAGGTCGTTGACGCGGTAAAAAATGTTTTTGAAATAAAAGAAGCAACCGGAACGGTTATCACCGTAAGCGAGGAGGAGCCGAAAGAGGAAGAAAAGCAGGCTGAGGTTTCCGAGGAAAATACGGAAAAGCCGGCTGCAGAAAGTGCTCCGGCGGCTAAGCCCGCGGCAAAGGGCAAGTCCTCCGGTAAGCCGGTTGTAAACCGCTCCGTGCGTGTTGATATCGAGAAGCTTGACGTGCTTATGAATCTGGTCAGCGAGCTTATTATCGCAAAGAACGGACTCGTCGCTTCAAATACGGCTGAGCAGGTTCAGCACAGCCAGAGCTTTAACGAGCAGATTGAATACTTAGAGAGGGTTACCACGAACCTTCACGAATCGGTTATGAACGTGCGAATGGTTCCCATCGAAACGGTTGTAAGCAGATTCCCGAGAATGATAAGGGATTTGAGCAAAAAGCTTGACAAGAAAATGGAGCTTTATATGACCGGTGAGGATACGGAGCTCGACAGGACCGTCATAGACGAAATCGGCGACCCTCTTATGCATTTGCTGCGCAACTCGGCGGATCACGGTCTTGAGAGCGCAAAGGTACGTAAGGAGAAGGGCAAGCCCGAGGTCGGCTCTATTTTCCTTGACGCATATCAGGACGGCAATAACGTAGTCATTGAGGTAAGGGATGACGGTGCCGGAATAGACGTAAACAAAATCAGAAGCAAGGCTATAGACAAGGGAACTATTACGATAGAGCAGGCGGATTCAATGACCGACAAGGAAATCATTGAGCTGCTTTTCAAGCCCAGCTTCTCCACGGCGGAGAAGATAACGGACGTTTCGGGAAGAGGCGTCGGACTTGACGTTGTTAAGTCCAAAATCGAAGCGCTTGGCGGAGACGTGGAATGTCGGAGCGTAATCGGCGAGGGAAGTACATTTACAATCAGGCTTCCTCTGACGCTTGCGATTATTCAGGCACTTATGGTAAGGCTCGGAAGCGAGCAGTATGCAATCTCGCTCGGCTCGATACAGACCGTTGAGGACATTCCCGTTGAGGATGTGAAGTTTGTTCAGGGAAAGGAAGTCATCACCTTAAGAGGAACCGTAATTCCGCTTATAAGGCTCGGACAGCTGCTTGAAGTCACCGATATGGACGAGGAGCAGGAATCGCTTACCGTCGTCATCATCAAAAAGGGTGATAAGCAGGCGGGTGTTGTCGTTGACAGCCTTATCGGACAGATGGAAATAGTTATAAAATCTCTCGGAAAATACATTAATATAAATAAAATGATAAGCGGGGCCACAATTCTGGGCGACGGTGACATTGCTCTTATTATTGATGCAAACGCAATTGTATAGTATAGGGAAAGTCCCGTTCGGCGCACAGCACCTCGCGGGAATGTTAGGAAAGTCCCGTTCGGCGCACAGCGCCTCGCGGGAATGTTAGGAGGGTCAAAATGGATAATACAAAATCCGCGAATGACATGACTGCGAAGCAGTACATAGCTGTCAGAATCGGCAACGAGCAGTACGGAATAAGTATTAAATATGTCGATAATATTGTAAGGATGCAGCAGATAACCAGAGTGCCGAAGGCGCAGGATTATTTTGTCGGAGTAATTAATTTAAGAGGCGAAATCGTTCCGGTTATGAGCCTTCGAAGGAAGTTCGGCATAGCCGCAGACGAGTTCGGCAATTCGACAAGGATTATAATCGTAAAGCCCGAACAGCAGGCAACGGTCGGACTTATCGTTGATGCGGTCAAGGAGGTCGTTACCTTAAACGAGGATCAGATCGAAAAGAACAATGTGAACGATAACAGTGACGGTCAGGCATATATAAGCGCCGTGGGCAAGAACAACGGAGAGCTTATTTCTATTCTCAGCATACAGACGCTTTTAAGCGAGAAGGAGCCTGTTTGACATTGAACAACCATAATTTAATTAAAAAAGGAGTGATGTGGTAAATGGGTGAACTTAACCTTGACAAACTTACGGATCTGGAATTTGACGTGCTTAAGGAAATAGGTAATATCGGTGCGGGCAATGCGACGACAGCTCTTTCCCAGATGATGAATATAAAGATAGACATGAGCGTACCTAATGTCGCGTTGATTCCGATTACGGAAATTGCCGGTATGATCGGCTCAGAGGAAACAATCGTCGTGGGAATACTTCTGGGTATGGAAGGCGACGTTATGGGAATGATGATGTTCCTGTTTACGGAGAAGTCGGCGCATACCATAGTAAGCACGCTTTTGGGTATGGAGCCCGATATGACCGCCGAAATAGGTGAAATGGAGTTTTCGGCGCTGAGCGAAATCGGCAATATTATTGCCGGCGCTTATCTGTCGGCTCTTTCAACGCTTACGGGTCTTACGGTCTTGCCGTCCGTACCGGCGCTTACCATCGATATGGCGGGAGCTATTTTAAGCGTGCCGGCTATAGAATACGGTAAAATAGGAGATAAGGTTCTTTTCATAGAAACCAATCTCGGAGAGGACGATTCGTTAAGCGGATATATCGTTATGGTTCCGGAATTGGAATCATACGGCAAAATTCTTACTTCATTAGGAATTCAGGTGTAGTGATATGATAAAAGTTGGAATGGCTGATTTAAATGTGTGCAGAGCTCCGGAAGCTTTGACTACGCTCGGTCTTGGTTCATGTATAGGTGCATGCCTGTATGACCCTACAACTAAAATTGCAGGTATGGTACACTATATGCTGCCGGACAGCACAAGAATTACAAGTAATCAGAATATCGCCAAATTCGGCGATACAGGAATAAGAGAAGTATTAAAGAAAATGGAATTTATGGGAGCGCGCAAATCCTGCATTGTCGCTAAAATAGCGGGCGGAGCCACAATGTTTGCTGTGACGTCGGGAGCGGGGCTTTCAAGCCTCAATGTCGGCAACAACAATATAGAATCCGCCAGAAAGAATCTCGCGGCTCTCGGAATAAGGATTATCGCGGAGGACGTCGGACTCAACTACGGCCGTACCATAGAGTTTTTTGCGGAGGACGGACGCCTTACGATTAAAGCTATCGGCAAAGAGATAAAAACAATTTGACATAAGCCGTGGGTTTACCCTACGGGAATATAAAAGGTGATGCATAGTGGAGAGAGAGCACAAATTATTGCCGTTGAGCATTTCGCTTCTTTCCGGTCTCGCGGTAAGCGTGATGATGATTGTCAGAAGGAATTTTTCCCTCACCTCTGTGGTGATTGTTCTGGCGGTGATGCTGGGATTTTATATAGTGGGACTTATTTTCAGGGCAATACTCATAGCCTTTAAAACCAAAGAAGAACCGCAGCAGACCGAGAATGCCGACGGTGAGAACGAAACCGTTGAAGTTACAAGTGAATCAGACAGCGTACAGGAAGAGCAGCAGGACGAAGAAGGGTAATAAAAAATGGACGAGAAGGGCAGAAGCAAGCTGTGGGAGTCATATTTTGCGTGCAAAACACCTCAGCTTCGGGAACAGATTATAATTGAATACTCTCAGCTTGTGAAGCTTGTCGCCGGCAGGCTCAGTATGTATCTCGGTTACAACGTCGAGTATGAGGACCTTGTAAGCTACGGGATATTCGGGCTTATTGACGCAATTGACAAATATGATTTTGCCAAGAACGTCAAGTTTGAAACCTATGCCAGCCTGAGAATCCGGGGCGCAATTCTCGACCAGATACGCAAAATGGACTGGATACCGCGCTCTGTCAGGCAGAAACAGAAGAAAATCGAGGCGGCGTATGCCAAGCTTGAAACGGAGCAGGGACACATTGCGACGGATGAGGAGCTTGCCAGGGAACTTGAGGTATCGGTCGATGAGCTGTATAACTGGCAGGGACAGACCAAAGTAACGAATGTGGTTTCCCTCGACGAATTTGTTGAGCAGGGCAGCGAGGTCAAAATGGAGGCGGCCTCCAACGCGCATTTCGAGCAGCCCGAAAAGGTTGTCGAGAAGGAAGAACTTACCAAAATGATAAGCGGGGCGATGGAAAAGCTTACCGAAAAGGAAAAGCAGGTGGTGCTCCTGTATTATTATGAAGAAATGACACTGAAGGAAATCAGCAATGTCCTGTCGGTTTCTGAGTCCAGAGTTTCACAGCTTCACACCAAGGCGTTGGTGAAGCTGCGCAGGGAACTCGGCGATTACATGAATATTCTGACGGATTAGAATAGGAGTTTGTATGGCGTACAGCGGGTTTTTCCAATTTGAAAACAGAGAAGACGGAGTTTACCTTAAGGCAGTAGCGGAGGACATGAGCAATATGCCGCCCATTGACTGCCTTATTGCGTATTGCGACAAAAAAAATATACCCTATAACGATAAATTCAATTTGAAGAAGTCCGCGGAAAAAGCAATAGAAGGGGAAGCTGTCCGGATAAGCGCAGTACAGGTTACCCCTTTTGCCGGCTTTGCGGAATATTCCTTCGGTGAGGACGGAATGTCGCTTGCCGTGACGCTTTATCCGCCGATAGCGGGAATGCCGGATATGAGCATGGACGAGATGGAGAAGGATATTGCCAATTATAAGGTGACCTTCGGAGTGGACAGAGAGGCGATACAAAGGCTTATTAATTCCAAAATATATTACGAGCAGACGCTTATAGCGGCAGGGGCGCCCCCGATTGACGGCTATGACGCAGAGCTTACCTATGAATTCAATACGACAATCAGCACCAAGCCGCACATAAACGAGGACGGCACGGTGGATTTCCACAAGCTTGACCTTATCAACAAAGTAAGCGAAGGCGATGTGGTGGCGAGAATACGGCCCGAAGATCCCGGAACCGCGGGCACCAATATTTACGGAGAGCCGATAAAGCCGAAAAAGGTATATAAAAAGAGTTTTAAATATGCAAAGAACCTCAAGGTGTCAGATAACGGTCTGGAGCTTATCTCAATGATTACAGGCCATGTCTATCTTGAGGGAGATAAGATTTTTGTATCCGGTGAATACGACATCAAGGCGGACGTTGACAATTCGACAGGAGATATTGATTACGACGGCAATGTAAGAATTCGCGGCGCCATCAGGGCAGGCTTCAAGGTCAGGGCAAGCGGCAACGTAGTTGTTGACGGAATAGTCGAGGGCGCGGAGGTCACGGCGGGAGGAGATATAATCCTGCAGCGCGGAATTCACGGAATGAACAAGGGAGTACTGACGGCGGGAGGAAATATAGCCGCTAATTTTATAGAAAACGCCATCGCGAGATCGGGAGGAGATATAGAAACGGACGCGATTCTCCACAGCAAGGTGAGCGCGCACGGAAACATTCTTGTTGACGGCAGGAACGGTCTTATGGTCGGCGGAAGTATCCGTGCCGGAAAAACAATACAGGCCAAAATCATAGGCTCGCAGATGGAGACCGCGACCGAGATCGGAGTCGGAAACGACCCTGAAGTCGTGGCGCGTATAAGAGAGCTTAAGAAGCTGATTTCCAAGGCGGGGCAGGATAAGGAAATGCTCAGCCAGATGCTCACGCTTCTGCGTAAAAAAAGAGAGACTGAGGGCAGTCTGAACGAGGAGAAAACCCAGCTTCTCCAAAAAACAATGAAAAACGTAATACTTTTGGAAAGCAGTCTCAAGGAAATGAAAACGGAGTATGCGGAGCTTAACGAAAAGGTAAGCGAGACGGACGACGCGAGAATAAAAATTACCAGAACCATTTATCCCGGAGTAAGGATAGAGATATACGATTCGATATATTTCATACGCGATAAGAACGACTATTGCCAGTATGTCCGCAAGGAAGGGGAAATCAAGAGGATTAACCTGTAAAGGAAAGTCCCGTTCGGCGCAGTGCGCCTCTCGGGAGTGTAAGTGAAAGTCCCGTTCGGCGCGGTGCGCCTCTCGGGAATG
This sequence comes from Butyrivibrio sp., assembly GCA_014799955.1. Lineage (GTDB taxonomy): Bacteria > Bacillota > Clostridia > Lachnospirales > Lachnospiraceae > Eshraghiella. The sequence goes on from JAAVHB010000060.1 coordinate 67,378, forward strand.
TAAGTGAAAGGGAGTGAGAGTTATCAGACCGATAGAATTTGCAACAGTGATGAGGACTCAGGATATTTCGCCCGTGAAGCAGGCGGAGGACGCAAAAGCCACGCTTCAACAGCAGAATATCGCGTATACAAGCGAGAAAACTGCCGATATACGTCAGGAACAGGTATACCAGAAGCAGGACAGCGATATGGATAAGGACTACGACGCGAGCAAGGACCACAAGGGACCGGAATATCAGCAGAGTAAAAATAAACGCAAGAAGAAAGAAAATGAAGAGGACGAGGACGGAAAGGTTACAGTCAAAAGCAAACCGTTTTTCGACGTTAAAATTTAGGAGATTATTATGACAGGCATAGAAATAGCATTACTTATAGCAGGTCTTATTGTTTTTGCGGCAAGCTTCGTTTTTTCCTCCGTTTCCGAAAAAAAGGATTCGGAAAAAGTGCTTGTCATACTCAGCAATAAGCAGAAGGATGATATCAAAAACCAGATTCTTACTGTTTTTGACGAGCAGATGGCTGAATTAAAGGAGAAAACCGAAATTGAGCTTGATAAGATGTCGGCTCAGAAGATGAATGAGATGAACGAGTATTCGGAAACGATTCTCGGGGAAATCAACCGCAATCACAACGAGGTTATTTTCCTTTACGATATGCTCAATGAGAAGAAAAAAGAGATTAACAACACAGTGCGCGACCTAAATGTCGTAAAAAAGGAGCTTGTTGCCGAGAACGCGAAGCTTGCGGCACAGGCGGCGCAGCCTGCCGCGGAGACAAACGAGCCCGCGCCTGAAGCTCCGGCTAAACCCAAAAAGAAGACTGCGTCCTCAACAAAGTCCTCTAAGCCGTCAGCCTCAAAGGCAGCCGGCGACAAATCTGCTCAGAACGCAAAAGAAGAACCGCGGGAAAAGATAATCGACGATACCGAAACGGAAGCCGGAACTGAGGAGGAAAAGCCCAAAAGACGCAGGACAACCAAGACTGCCAAGACCGCCGCTGAGCGCACCAGAAATACCATAAAAAAGGAAACCGAGCGAGAGGAAAGCGGCAAGGTCGAGGTACTCGGCAGCGGCAACAACAACGAGAAAATCCTCGAGCTCAGCCGTCAGGGCAAATCCAATGTGGAAATAGCCAAGGCGCTTGGGCTTGGAATAGGAGAAGTAAAGCTTGTGGTTGATTTGTATAAAGGAGGCCGGTAAAATATGCTTAAGTATTATTTAAGAGGCCTCGGAATCGGAATAGTTGTCACAACGCTTATACTCACCGTGGTTTTTAATCTCAGGGGAAAGCTGAGCGACAGCGAGATAAAGGAACGCGCGGCAAAGCTCGGAATGGTTATGCCGGAATCAACGGCGGATTCCATTTTCGATAAAACCACCTCCGATAAAGAGAATCAAACGCCGGACAAGACGACGGCGGACGAGCAGCCGGACGATAAGGAAACGACACCCGAACCTACCACGGAGGAACAGACGCCCGAACCTACAGCGGAGGAAC
>JAAVHB010000061.1 GCA_014799955.1 Butyrivibrio sp.
GTAGGCGATAACTCCGTCCGAAGTATCCTTCAAGAAATTATAAAACTTCTTTGCGCTCTCCATTCTTCTTATTGCGGGATGCGCCTTTCGGAAGGCTATAAGCCCCTTGTAATAATCGCATACTCTCCGGTAATCCGCCTTACTCAAATCGTCCCACTTAATGCTGTTGACCGAATCGGGCGCGTTATAGCTGTTTTCGTTGAGCGTTCCGTCAGCGTTCGGCTTGCTACGCAGAAACTCCTCTCCCGCAAACATAAACGGGATTCCCTGCGAGGTAAATACGATGGCGGCGGCAAGAAGATTCTTCTTAAGCCTGCGCTCAAAGGATTCTTCGGGATTTATAAACGCGATTTCATCCCAGACGGTGCGGTTGTCATGGCAGGAAACATAGTTTATCTGCTGATACGGAAGATCGCTCCATTCGGTTTTGCCTGCGATGCAGTCGGAAAGGATTTTTTTCATTTTAAAATTTCCGTTGATATATCCCGTCTGCTCCGGCTCAAACATGCTTCCCTTTACGGCATCCCTCAAGGTATCGTTGAACATGGCAAAATTTCCGATATAATCCGCATTTTTCTGTATCGCCAGCCGCGTATTTTTTCTTACCGTAAGCGTCGGCATATCCCATCCCTCTCCGTAAAGAAGTATGGACGGATTTATTTTGTCAAGCTCACGGCGTATCATACACACCGTTTCAGCGTCTATAAGACCGACCAGATCAAATCTGAAGCCGTCTATATGGTATTCCTTTGCCCAGTAAACAACCGAATCCGCTATAAATTTTCTCACCATCGGGCGTTCGGAGGCAACGTCGTTTCCGCACCCCGAGCCGTTTGAATCCGGTCTGTGAAAATATCCCGGCACGAGCATATTGAAACAGTAATCCAAGCCGTAGGTGTGGTTATACACCACATCCATGACAACGCTTATTCCTCTGTCATGCACTGCCTGCACGGTCTGCTTGAATTCCTTTATCCGTACCGCTCCGTTATACGGGTCAGTGGAATATGAGCCCTCCGGCACATTGTAGTTCAAAGGGTCATATCCCCAGTTATACTGCGGTATATCAGACTTTGACTCGTCCACGGTCGCGTAGTCGTACACGGGAGTCAGCTGGAGATGGGTTATTCCCATATCCGCGATATGGTCAAGACCCGTCGGTATCCCCGCCGAATTGACGGTTCCTTTTTCGGTAAGACCGAGAAACTTTCCGGTATTTTTTATTCCCGACGAAGCGTCCGCCGACAAATCCCTTATGTGAAGCTCGTAGATTACGGCGTCGGTGGGATTCTTAATTACGTCAGGAGCGGCATCCTTTTCCCAGCCCTCGGGATTCGTCGCGTCAGGATTAACCACCATAGCCCTTACGCCGTTTACTCCGACTGCCCTTGCGTAAGGGTCGCAGGCTTCGTTTGCGAACTCACCGAAATCGGCGGTATAGGTATAATAAACGCCGTCCAGATCCCCGTCAAGCCTGAGGCTCCAGACGCCCTTATCCTCCCTGTTCATAGCTGCGGTTTTTATCTTGTCGTCCGCCGTCGGGTCGCCGCTCTTATACAGATTCAGCGAAACGTTTTCGGCGGTAGGCGCCCATACCTTAAAGACGGTGGCTTCAGGGCTTCGGAAAGCTCCGAAATTTTCTTCGGTGCAGGTGTATTTTCTGTCAAACTCTTTGGTTTCATATAAGCCGGTATCTTTTATGTCGGCTGCCATATCCGCCACCTCCGAATTTCTGATTTTACGCTCCTATACTGTTTCCGGTATAAAGCTGATAGTATTTGCCCTTCTGCTCAATAAGCTCGTCGTGCGTTCCGCGCTCAATTACTCGTCCCTGCTCAAGCACCATGATGCAGTCGCTGTTGCGGACCGTGGAAAGCCTGTGCGCGATGACAAAGGTCGTTCTTCCCTTCATCAGTTTATCCATGCCGTCCTGAACGATTTTCTCGGTTCTGGTGTCAATCGAGCTTGTCGCCTCGTCAAGAATCAGCACGGGCGGGTCGGCAATTGCGGCTCTCGCGATTGCAAGAAGCTGACGCTGTCCCTGACTTAAATTTGCGCCGTCACCTGTAAGCATCGTGTTATATCCCGCCGGAAGCCTTCTTATAAAGCCGTCCGCGTTGGCAAGCTTCGCTGCCGCATAAACCTCCTCGTCGGTCGCGTCAAGCTTTCCGTAGCGTATGTTTTCCATAACGGTTCCCGTAAAAAGATGCGTATCCTGTAAAACGATTCCGAGCGATTTTCTCAGATCCGCCTTCTTGATTTTATTGATATTTATTCCGTCGTAACGGATTTTGCCGTCCTGAATGTCATAGAAACGGTTTATGAGGTTCGTAATCGTTGTTTTGCCCGCTCCGGTTGAGCCTACAAAAGCAATCTTCTGTCCCGGCGTCGCGAAAAGGTCCACATTGTGCAGTACGATTTTGTCCTCGTTATAGCCGAAATCCACGTCGTCAAAAACAACGTCTCCGGTAAGCTCGACATAGTCCGTAAGTCCCGTATCCTTATGGAAATGCTTCCACGCCCAAAGACCCGTTCTTTCACTGCTCTCCTTAAGCTCCCCGTTTTCCTTGACGGCGTTGACAAGAGTAACATAGCCCTCGTCGGTTTCGGGTTTCTCGTCCAGAAGCCTGAAAATTCTGTCGCCTCCGGCAAGCGCCATAATTATGCTGTTTATCTGCATACTTATCTGGTTTATAGGCATATTGAGATTTCTGTTAAAGGTAAGGAAGCTTACCAGACCGCCCAATGACAGTCCCGCAAAGCCGTTAATGGCGAAAATACCGCCGGCTATCGCTATGACCACATAGCTTATATTACCGAGCTGCGCGTTTATCGGACCTATTATATTGGCGTATTTATTCGCCTTGTACGCACTGTCGTAAAGCCTGTCGTTAAGCTCGTCAAACTGCTCCTTGCACTCCTCCTCGTGGCAGAACACCTTTACAACCTTCTGCCCCTCAACCATTTCCTCAATAAAGCCGTTTACCGCGCCTATGTCCCTTTGCTGCGCGATAAAGTTCTTGCCGCTTAACGATGAAACCTTCTTTGTGACAAAAAGCATTATCGCAATCATGACAAGTGAAATCGCGGTGAGAAGAGGACTCAGTATTATCATGCTCGCGAGTACTCCGACAATCGTTATTGCGCTGTTTATAAGCTGCGGAATGCTCTGGCTGACCATCTGACGGAGAGTATCGACGTCATTGGTGTACATCGACATTATATCCCCGTGCGAGTGAGTGTCAAAATATTTAATGGGCAGCGTTTCCATATGGATAAACATATCGTCACGGATACTTCTCATAACTCCCTGCGTAGTATACGCCATTAATTTCTGCTGTACGAAATTAGCCACGATTCCTACACCGTAAAAAATCGCAACCCTTAATATCTCATGCAGAAGCATACTGTAATCGGGCGAAACACTCCCGATAAGGGGCGTTATAAAGCCGTCGATAAGGGTTTTCATAAACATCGTTCCCTGTATTCCGGCAGCAACGCTTACAATAATACATATGAGAACCACGATACAATGAATCAGATATTTTTTGAAAACGTATTTAAGTATTCTCGCCAGAACCTTGACCGGATTCTGGACAGTCGGTTTCATTCCTCTGGGTGCGGGCATCAGTGTTCCCCTCCTTCCGATTTATGCTCATCAAAGTCACCGCCGCCTCCTGTCTGCGACTCGTACACATCCTTGTATATTTCGTTGGATTTAAGCAGCTCGTCATGAGTTCCTATTCCGTCAATTCTGCCGTTATCCATAACTATTATTCTGTCGGCCTCCATTACGCTGGAAATTCTCTGCGCTATGATAAGCTTTGTGGTATTCGGGATTTCCGTAGCCATCGCTTTTCTTATCCGCGCGTCCGTAGCGGTATCCACCGCGCTGGTGCTGTCGTCAAAAATAATGATTTTGGGTTTCTTAAGAAGCGCTCTGGCGATACAGAGTCTCTGCTTCTGACCGCCGGACACATTGGCTCCGCCCTGCTCAATATGCGTATCGTAGCCGTCCGGGAATTTTTCTATAAATTCATCGGCACAGGCAAGGCGGCACGCTCTTTTGCACTCCTCGTCCGTAGCATCCTTATCTCCCCATCTGAGATTCTCGTATATGCTTCCCGAGAAAAGCACGTTCTTTTGCAGCACAACGCTGACCTCGTTCCTCAGAGTTTCAAGGTCATAGCCGCGCACGTCCTTACCTCCGACCTTTACGCAGCCCTCGGACACATCGTAAAGACGGCTTATCAGGTTTACAAGGCTTGACTTTGCGCTTCCCGTACCGCCTATGATTCCTATCGTTTCGCCGGAGCGTATATGCAGGTTAATGTCGGAAAGCACATGCTCTCCGCCCTCTTTTTTGTAGCTGAAATTCACGTTCTCAAAATCAATGCTTCCGTCGGCAACCTCATAATCCGGTTCGGGAGGATTGACTATATCCGCGTTCTCGTTAAGCACCTGCGCGATACGCTCTACGCTCGCCGTACTCATCGAGAGCATTACGAAAATCATGGCTAACATCATAAGGCTCATAAGTATGTTCATGCAGTATGACAGAAGGCTCGTAAGGTCGCCCCTCGTAAGTACGGTTTCTCCGGAGCCGACAATCATCTTCGCTCCGATCCAGCTTATGAGAAGTATGCAACCGTAAACGGTGAACTGCATAGCGGGTGAGTTCCATATGATTACGTTCTCCGCCTTCATCAGGAGCTTATATATATTGTTGCTCGCCTTTTTGAACTTATTCTGCTCGTGCTCTTCCCTGACGTAAGCCTTTACTACTCTTATCGCGGAAACATTCTCCTGTACGCTTGCGTTCAAATCGTCATACTTGGGAAATGCTTCCTTGAAATATTTGTTCGCCCTCGAAATTATAATCGCAAGCACTCCGCCGAGCAGCAGCATCGCAATGAGAAAAATCGTCGCGATTCTCGGGCTGAAATAAAACGACATAATCATCGCCATTATAAGACTTGCCGGCGCTCTCATGCACATTCTGAGCACCATCTGATACGCGTTCTGGACATTCGTAACGTCGGTCGTAAGCCTTGTGACAAGTCCCGCCGTGCTGAATTTATCTATATTGGAAAACGAGAAGGTCTGTATGTTGGTGTACATCGCTTTTCTCAGATTCCTCGCAAAACCCGTTGACGCCTTAGCGCCGTATTTGCCGCCCATAAGTCCGGCGAAAAGTCCTACACCCGCCGCCACAATCATCAGGGCTCCAACGGTGCAGATGTACTTTATATCTCCCCCGTTTTTGCCGTTGATGCCGTTATCCACCAGCGCCGCCATAAGAAACGGCACCAGCATTTCCATAATTACCTCAAGAATCATAAACAGAGGCGTCGCTATCGACTCTTTTATAAAGCCTCTGATATGTCTTGCAAGAGTTTTAATCATTTTTTGCTTCCTCCTTGCTGCCTTCCATATTCTTTCTCAGTTTATCAAGTATGGCGTAAAAGACCTCCTTTTCCTCGTCGGTAATCCCTTTTTCCATACCTCTGTTTGTCTCGTCAATAATACGTATTGTTTCCTTATGCGTATCCTCTCCGAGCTTTGTCAGCCTTAACTGCTTAAGCCTGGCATCGTCCGCGTCCTCAACGCGTGTTACATATCCCTTTTTTTCCATGAGCTTCAGTATGTTCGTGACCGTGGACTTGGCAATTCCGAAGCGGTTCTCCAAATCACGCTGGTATATCTTTCTGTCCCTGTTGCCGTGCAAAAAGCCGAGAATCCAGCCGTGCATTATTGTGATTTCGTCAAAGCCGCCGCCTACAAGTCCCGAATGAATATGTCTGCTCATCAGATTATTCATTCTTTTGAACTCAAAGCTTAAAGGCATATGTCTGTTTTCCAGACATTCCTCATCCATTTCTTCCATTATATACCGTTCACCCGTCCTTTTCTCCCTTATAAAACAGCACGGAATATTTCATTCCATATAAAACTGTTTCATATGGAACTATTCTATCACAATAAAAACAAAAGTCAAGAGGGAATTATATTAGTTCCGTCATTTATTATTTCAATATAATTTTCGTAGAAAATCCCGCGGGCAATATCGTCTCCGTACATAGCCGCAGCGTTTTCCGCCGCCGCGCCGTAGTCCGTCTGCGCCGCGCCGTTTGCGCCGTCGCTCACAAAATGAATGAGCTTCTTTTCAAAAAGCATATCCAACTGTTTTTTTGCGCCGCGGTGAAGCCTCCCCTCAAAAACGGCTTTATCCCAGACTGTATACGCTCCGTTTTCAACCAAGCCCTCAAGAATATCCGCGTCAACCTCGTCATAGTACAGCGGATTCTCTATAAGCGGCCTGTAGCCCGCGCCAAAGCATTGCTTTACGCCGTTAAGCATAAAAATAAACGATGCATCCTTTTCAAATTCGAGATTAATGTAACGTCCGCTCTCTATGCCGCGCGCATTTCCCGATTCCAGAGCTTCAGTCAGCCTGCTGTAATATTTTATACTGCTGCCCACGCATACGGTCAGTCCCGGATATGCCGACTGTGCCGCCCGCGCAAGCTCGTCCGCCCGTGCAAGCCTCTGCCCGTTAAGCACGCCGTCCCCATAATCAAACCGCGGCATAAGAATTATCATTCTCACACCGCTTTTATACATATTATCTATATGGTAGAGAGCGCCTACTATATTGCCCTCCCCATTGATATATTTATTGTTTTTCAGGGATAAAATATCCGCAAAGGTCCATAAATCCATTACTTTTCTCCCTTAATAAGCACATATACGCCCGCGCCGCTCCGCGAATCCATCGTGAACTCCCTCAGAAGCTTATAATTCCCGTTCAGTCTCAGATGCTTCCTGAGCAGATTTTTTTCGGAGGAATATACAATCATTATGCCCTGATTTTTGAGCAGTCCCTCGCTGTATGAGAGAAAACGCCCGTAAAATTCGTCCGCCGCTCCGTACTCAAGCACCGGCATATCCGTGATTATCTCGTCAAAAAGCATACTGTGCTCAAAGTCGAAATAATTCCTGTTTATATAATTCGCGTGAGCTCCCGCATTTGACGTGTTTATTCTCGCCCCTTCGATTGCTTTTCCGAAGGTGTCTACGCCGTACATCTGCCCTGCCTTTACAAGCTTATCGCGCTCGATAAGCATTGTTCCGACACCGCAGAAGGGGTCGAGTACATTCGCGCCCTCTTCAAGATAATTGCGTACAAGCCATACAGCCATAGCCGCCCTCACGGGATTGAGCGAAGCTGCCACATAATTTTCCCTGTACTTGAACCGTTCAAAGCCGAGGGTATGAAGCTTAAGAAAAAGCCCGTATTTTCCGTCCTTCGCCGCAATTAATTTAATCTCGATTTCATAATCTGATACCGAATTTATAAGACGCCCCTTTGACATCGCCTGTATTTTTGCCGAAAGCTTCGCGGCGTCCTCCTCCTTCACGTCCAGCCTGAATCCGAAAGCGCCGTTTGAATCCCTGTGCATACCCTCAAGAAGCTCCATGAGATTTCCTTTGGCAAGCGCCGCCGGAATCTCGGCTTTATCATAGCTTTTCATTCCGTTCAGCGGGAAAAGAAGCTCCTTGTATATCCTTATATGCGCCGCTTTATTAATTTTGGATGTAAGCGCCATAATGCCGCAGAACACCTGTTTAAGCTCTCCTATGCCGTTCAGCGTAAGAGCTTCCTTTACGGCCTCCCTCGTATCGGCTCCGGTTGTGAGAATCACCTGCACCGCCTTTTTCGGGTCGGTAAAGGTATGCTTTACCTGTTTTTTCCCGGAATCAAGCAGTGCAATCAATACCTTAAGCTCCGCTGCGGCGTGCTTTAAATCCGCCTCGTCAAAGCTTCCCGCCTCAAGCTCACGCCTGCGCTCCTTAAGCATTTCAAGATGTTTGTCATAATTATATGTTTTCAGCGCGGTCAGATATGCGCTCCTGACAAAAAATGTCGTCTCAGCCATATAGCGCTTTGCGATTATATCCCCATATCCGTCCTCTTTAAGCATTCCCATTATCAGTACGGCGTTTTTGCGCACCTTGGCGTCGGAATTATCAAGAAAACCGGGAAAAAGCGAAATGCCGTAACGCTTTTCGCTTTTGAGTGTTTCCGTATTATTTCCGCCTTGCAGGGTCTCTTTTATGTATATGAGGTTCTCCCTCAGATTAACTCCTTCGGTCAATTCCTTTAACTGCTTATCAAACATCAGGCTTCATCCTTTACATATCCCGCAATATTTACAGCATGGTCGGACACTCTTTCAAGATTGGTAAGCAGATTCAGGAAAATAACTCCCGTTTCCGACTCACACTCCCGGCTCGCCAGTCTGTCAATATGCTTGTCCCTTATTTCCTCCTCGTAGGCGTCTACATCGTCCTCAAATCTCAGAGTCTTGCGGACCATATCAAGATTTCCGCTTTCCCTCGACGCAATAGCGCATTCAAGAGAGCCCTCGACAGCCGCCCTCATGTCCTCAAGGTCCTTTACTCCCATCTCGGAAAACTTAAGCTCGTCCTTCTCAAGCTTTTGCGCAAGCTCCGCGATATTTTCCGCATGGTCGCCTATTCTTTCCAGATCTATAACCGTGTACATAAGATTTTTCACCTGACGGCTCTGTCTGTCGGTAAGACCGTCATTGCTCAGCTTCACGAGGAAGTCCGAGAGATTGGCGACATGGTCGTCTATATGCTTTTCGGTGTCCAGAACAACGCCGACATTATCCATCTTATAGTACATCACCGCGTCAAGGCTCCGCTTTATGTTCTCGATACAGATTTTGCCGAGCCTGACCACATAATTGCTTACCGCCTGTATAGCAAGCGAAGGAGTATTGAGGATTCTGTCGTCAAGCAGCATTGAATTGTCGCGCTGCTGCTCCTGCGCCGTCTGCTCCGGAAGCTTCCTGTCCCTGATAATGATTTCGGAGAGCTTTACCAACTTGTCCGCAAACGGATAGAAAAGAGCCGTATTTATAACCTTAAAGCCCGTATGGAACAGGGCTATTGTGACGCCTGACATGGTGTACGCCTGAGCCGCAGGGAATATTCTGAAGAAAATAAATACAAGCGTTCCCCATATTGCCACTCCGATCAGATTGAAAAGCAGATTTATGATTGCCGCCCGTCTGGCGTTGCGCGATGCTCCCGCGCTTGAAAGTATGGCGGTAAAGCACGAGCCTATATCCGCTCCGAGACAGATAAAAACCGCCGTCCCCGCCGAAACCACGCCGTATCTCGCAAGCGCCTGCAATACGCCCACCGACGCGGACGAGCTTTGCATCACAGCCGTAACCACAAGTCCTATAAGAATTCCCAGCATGGGATTATTTCCGAGTGTAAGGAATACTTCCTGCACCGTCTGACTCTTCATATACGGCTCCATTGAGGTTGACATCGCCGTCAGTCCGAAGAAAAGCAGTCCGACCGATATAATTATTTCGCCCATCGTCTGCTTCTTATGCTTCTTGCAGAACATAACGAGCGCCGCGCCCACGCCTATCATCAACGGTGCGTAAAAAGAAGGCTTGAAAGCCGCCGCCGCCGAGCCCAGTGAATCCAAGGCAACTATCCATGCGGTAACGGTGGTTCCGATATTCGCTCCCATAATCACGCCGACCGCCTGAATAAGGCTCAGTATTCCCGCGTTTACAAATCCCACAACCATTACGGTGGTGGCTCCCGAGCTTTGTATTATGGCAGTAACCGCGGCGCCGACCGCTATTCCTTTAATCCTCTTGTTTGTAACGGCGTTGAGAAGGCTTTTCATCTTCTCTCCCGCCGCCTTTTGCAGTCCGCCGGAAAGAAGCTTCATTCCGTAGAGGAACATTCCCAGACCGCCTATAAACCCTAATATATTAGAAACGTCATTTAAAGTCATTACCCGCATACTCCTTTAGTTACTGCATTTGTGTCTGTACGGCCAGTTTGAAGCCGTACCATTCGTCCTCATTGCTGACAAAATAGAGCGGACACATTTTACCGGTAATGTCGTAATGCCTGATAATGTCCTTATCCGGTGAAAGACCGTATGTTTTGCAGAGAGCCGCCGTAAGCTTTACCAGAGAATCGTAAGTCGCCGGGTTGAATTTTCCCGTTTCGTCGGGATGGCAGCATTCTATTGCTATGGTGTCGCCGTTACGCTCATTGGAGGCGTATGAAATCTCGTCAAGCGGCACGCACTGGATTATCTCTCCGTCAAGCCCCACGATATAATGGCTGCTCGCGCTGGTGCCGTGACCGTCCTTAAGCCCTTCAAAATAGCTTCTGTTCTGGGCCGCGGTAGTCCCCGGATTACCCACATAATGTATAACGATTGCATTGACATTCCGAAGCTTGGTCCCGGGTCTGGAATAATCGTTCACGGTCAGATAATTTACGGTTACGGCGCCGCTGCTCAAAAAAGGGTCCGGTTCAAGCTCTTTCTTGGTTTCCCGGGTGGCCTCCGCATCGCTGTGTACCGTTTCCGTACCCACGGAGGTCTCACTGCCCCTGAACTGCCTTTCGGCAAGCACAATCAGAACAATCACAATCAGCACTACCGCCGAGCTTACAAGTACAACCTTAATTCCTTTGTGTCTCATTATAAGTCCCCGTTTTACTGTTCTACGCTGTAATTAGGTGCTTCCTTGGTTATATGAATGTCATGAGGATGGCTTTCCTTTAGCGAAGCTGCGGAAATCTTGACAAATCTTCCGTTTTCCTTAAGCTCCGGAATCGTCTTTGTTCCGCAATAGCCCATTCCCGAGCGCAGACCGCCCATAAGCTGAAATACCGTATCCTCAAGCATACCCTTGTATGCCACACGTCCCTCTACGCCTTCAGGCACAAGCTTTTTGGCATCCGTCTGAAAATAACGGTCCTTGCTTCCGTTTTCCATTGCGGCGATTGAACCCATTCCTCTGTAAACCTTGTATTTACGTCCCTGGAAAAGCTCGAAATCTCCCGGCGCCTCGTCGCAGCCCGCAAACATGCTTCCCATCATGCACACGTCGGCTCCCGCGGCGATTGCCTTTGTAAGGTCGCCCGAATATTTGATTCCGCCGTCCGCGATTACGGGGATTCCGTATTCCTTAGCGGTATTGTAAACATCCATTACGGCGGTAATCTGCGGAACGCCTATACCCGCCACAACACGGGTCGTACATATTGAGCCGGGTCCTATTCCGACCTTTACAGCGTCAACGCCTGCTTCAATGAGAGCCTTTGCCGCGTCTCCGGTGGCGATATTTCCCGCTATGACCTGAAGCTCGGGATATGCCGCCTTAACCTTTTTAAGCGTATCTATAATATTCTTTGAATGTCCGTGAGCCGAATCGATAACGATGCAGTCAACCTTTGCCGCCACAAGCGCGTCAACTCTTTCCATTATATTGGAGGTGATGCCCACCGCCGCTCCGCAAAGAAGCCTTCCCTGAGAATCCTTCGCTGACAGAGGATATTTTATCTGCTTTTCTATATCTTTTATTGTGATGAGCCCACGGAGATTGAAATCGTCATCGACAATGGGAAGCTTCTCAACTCTTGCCCTGGCAAGAATCTCTTTTGCTTCGGTAAGAGTAATTCCCACCTTTGCCGTTATGAGATTTTTACTTGTCATGCACTCCTTAATCGGCTTTTTATAATCGGTTTCAAATTTGAGGTCGCGGTTGGTTATAATTCCGACAAGCTTTCCGCCCTCCGTAACAGGCACCCCCGAAATCCTGAATTTAGCCATAAGATTGTTGGCGTCCTCAAGAGTATGCTCCGGAGAAAGGAAGAACGGGTCGGTAATTACTCCGTTCTCCGAGCGCTTAACCTTGTCTACCTCATCGGCCTGCTGCTCGATTGACATATTTTTATGTATAATGCCGATGCCGCCCTGTCTTGCCATAGCAATCGCCATTCTGTGTTCCGTAACCGTATCCATTCCGGCACTCATTATCGGGACATTAAGCTTGATCTTCTTTGTGAGCCATGTTTCAAGCTCTATCATATTAGGCGTCACCTCAGAATATGACGGAACCAAAAGAACATCATCAAATGTAATTCCTTCACCGATTATTGTACCCATTTTTCTAATCCTTCCTTTCATTGATGCTGCACTGTTTTTCAGTGCATAATGGTATGCCCTCAGGGCGTTTCTTTAATTCCGCGCCGTTTCCGGCGCTTAATGTTTTAGTTAATATTTTATACACTAAGCAAAAATTAATCAAGAAATACTTTGCGCGGATACGCCTGCCTGATTTTCTCCAGCATTTCTTCGCTCGGCGTAAACATGACCTCCGCGATAGTATTGTCGTCGCAGTGAACCACCGCGACAAAATGAGAGTCGTCCTCATACTGGGTAGAGTAATCATATTTGATATGGTTATTTACTCCGCCTCCCAAACGCTGCGAGCCCGCGGGAGCCATGCAGTCCATTTTGGTCATATTGAATCTGCGAAGCTTCTTTCTGGTCATTTTGTGCATAACCTTGTCTATGGCAAGCTCGCCGTCAAAAAAAGAATATTCATACTCCACATCCGTATTTCTGAACACAAGATACGTGAAAACCGCTGCAAGTACCACGATAACGAGGTCAAGCGCTATTAAAGCGGGAGCAAAAAGAAGAATCGCAAGCATCGCAATAAACGCAAGCACATCGGCGCATATTATAGCGCATCTCGCTCCGTACGCTTTAACCGTAAGCTTTCTTTTTACCAGACATTCAACAATTGCATCAAGCATATTTCAATGCTCCTTTCATTGATATTGCGCTGCTTTTCAGCGCATAACATTGTATTTTAAACATTTATCTCCGCCTTAACGCCGAGCACATCCTTATATTTTGCAAGCACGGGGGCAACCGTTTCCGACAGGAATTCCTCAACCTGCTCCTTGGAGCGCCCGGTATATTTCGAGGGGTCCATGGATTTCTGCAAATCGTCAAGACTTACGTTAAACGCGGGGCTTGCGGCGATAAGCTCAAGCAGATTGTTGTCAAGTCCCTCCTGCTTAACGCGCTTTCCGGCTTCCATCGAAAGCCTTCTGATTTCCTCATGCAGCTCCTGGCGGTCTCCGCCCGCCTTTACTGCGTCCATCATTATATTTTCGGTAGCCATGAAGGGCAGCTCCGCCATTATATGCCTGTTTATTACTTTTTCGTATACAACAAGCCCGTCCACGACATTGAGATACAGATCAAGTATGCCGTCCACCGCGAGGAAAGCCTCGGGAACCGACATTCTCTTGTTTGCGGAATCGTCTAGAGTTCTCTCAAACCACTGTGTTGCGCTTGTAATCGCGGGATTCATAGCGTCCGCCATCACATAATTGGCGAGAGAGGCAATCCTCTCGCTCCTCATAGGGTTGCGCTTGTACGCCATTGCGGAAGAGCCTATCTGCGATTTCTCAAACGGCTCCTCGATTTCCTTCAGGTGCTGCAAAAGCCTTATGTCATTGGAGAATTTGTGTGCGCTCGCGGCGATCCCCGCAAGTACGTTCACAACCCTTGTATCCACCTTACGGGAGTAGGTCTGTCCCGAAACGGGATATACAGCCTTAAATCCCATTTTCTCTGCTATCATCTTATCAAGCGCCCTGACCTTTTCGTGGTCGCCCTCAAAAAGCTCAAGAAAGCTTGCCTGAGTTCCCGTCGTGCCCTTTGAGCCGAGAAGCTTCATCGAATCAATCACGTGATTCAAATCCTCCAAATCAAGCATGAGCTCCTGCATCCAGAGCGTCGCCCTTTTTCCGACGGTTGTGGGCTGCGCAGGCTGAAAATGCGTAAACGCCAACGTGGGGAGCGCCTTGTACTTATCGGCGAATCTTCCCAGCTCGTCCAGAACGTTAATGAGCTTCACCCTTACAAGCTTAAGAGCCTCCGTCATTATTATCAAATCCGTATTGTCGCCGACATAGCAGGAGGTCGCGCCCCAATGGATGATGCCCTTTGCTTTGGGGCACTGCACGCCGTAGGCGTAAACATGGGACATTACGTCATGTCTTACTTCCTTTTCCCTCTCCCTTGCCACGTCGTAGTTAATATTGTCTTTATTTGCTTTGAGTTCTTCAATCTGCTCATCGGTTATTGCAAGCCCAAGCTCCTTCTCGGACTCCGCAAGCGCAATCCAAAGCTCTCTCCATGTCCTGAATTTTTTGTCAGGTGAAAAAATATACTGCATTTCCCTGCTCGCGTATCTTTCGGCAAGGGGTGTCTGGTATCTGTCGGTTGACATTGTATTCTCCTATCCGCGGTCTGCGCCGCTAAATTTTATTCCCGCGAGCAACGGGCCAAGTGACTGCTTACAAACATTTGGCGACCGCTGCGGGGTATTTCACTTTTCATATTCTCCGCGAATATCCGCATCGGGCGGCTTAATCGGATAATTTCCGGTGAAGCACGCATCGCAGTAATCTTTTTTTCCGTTAATCAAATCACCGAGCCTGTCAACGCCAATGTAGCCTAACGAATCCGCTCCGATATATCCGCAGATTTCTTCAACCGTATGGTCATGCGCTATCAATTGGTCGTCCGTGGGCACGTCCGTACCGAAATAGCACGGATGCATAAACGGCGGAGAGCTTATCCGCACATGCACCTCGCCGGCTCCGGCATCCTTAAGCATTTTGACAATGCGGGCGCTCGTGGTTCCCCGGACAATGGAGTCATCTATCATAACAACCCTTTTGCCCGCCACTGCCTCCTTAAGCACGTTCAGCTTAATCCTTACGCTCGTTTCGCGCTGCGTCTGCTTCGGCTTTATAAAAGTTCTGCCGACATAGCTGTTCTTGATGAAAGCAATGCCGTACGGTATTCCCGATTCCATCGAATATCCGAGTGCCGCAACATTTCCAGACTCCGGAACTCCGACCACCAAATCGGCTTCTGCAGGATAATCCTTCGCGAGAATTCTTCCCGCCATGATTCTGGAATTATACACGCTCACGCCGTCGATGAAGCTGTCCGGCCTCGCAAAATATATGTATTCAAAAATACACCTGGAGCATCCGCTCTTACAGCCCGCCATGTTGGAGGAAATCCCGTTCGGTGTAATCGTGACTACCTCTCCCGGCATTACGTCCCGCACAAACTCCGCCCCTACCGCGTCAAGCGCGCAGCTCTCGGACGAAAGCATATATGCGTTTCCGCGCTTTCCTATGCACAAAGGCTTAAAACCCAAAGCGTCCCTTGCTCCGATAAGCTTTCTTGGGCTCATCACTATGAGCGAGCAGGCGCCTTTTATTATGCCCATGGCATTGGCGACCGCTTCCTCGGCACTTTGCGTTTTAAGCCTTTCCCTTGCAATGTAATATGCTATTACTTCCGAATCTATCGTGGTCTGAAAAATCGCTCCCGTATATGAAAGCTCCTGACGAAGCTCCGGCGCGTTTATGAGATTGCCGTTATGCGCAAGCGCAAGCGTACCCTTTACATAGTTTAACACAAGCGGCTGCGCGTTCTCTCTGGTGCTGCTTCCCGCCGTCGAATAACGGACATGTCCGACGCCTATATTTCCCTTGAGCCTGTCAATTTTTTCCTCGTCAAAAACCTCGTTGGCAAGACCCATATCCTTGTAGGATATAACCTTGCCCTTAGGACCGTTTGTGTCGCTCACGGCAATGCCGCAGCTTTCCTGTCCTCTGTGCTGCAATGCGAAAAGTCCGTAATATACGGTGGCGGCGACATCGGCTCCGTCAAAATCATACACACCGAACACTCCGCATTCCTCATGCAGCTCATTCTCATATTCAATACCAAGCAGTTCCGGTTCCATACCCATCATTATATCCTTCCGACTACAGATTAACTGTCTGCCGTGTAAAAATCAGACGAATTTACGTCCCGTAAGAAGCTCAAATGCTTCCTTGTACTTGCCGACCGTCTTTTCCACAACCTCGTCGGGAAGCAGAAGGTCGTTGTCGGGATTTGCCTTGAGCCAATCCCTTACAAACTGCTTATCAAAAGAGGGCTGCGATTTGCCTGCCTCATACCCCTCCAAGGGCCAGAACCTTGAACTGTCCGGTGTGAGCATTTCGTCTCCGAGCACTATATTGCCGTCTCCGTCAAGTCCGAACTCAAACTTCGTGTCGGCAATGATAATTCCCTTGGAAAGCGCGTACTCGGCACATTTCTTATAAAGAGCAACCGTATATTCCTTAATCTTTACGGCGTAGTCCGCACCCTTGCCCGGATAAAGCTTTTCAAGTATTTCAACGCTTCTCTCGAAGGATATATTTTCGTCATGCAGTCCTATGTCCGCCTTGGTGCTCGGAGTATAAAGAGGCTCCGGCAGCTTGTCCGACTCCTTAAGTCCCTCGGGAAGCACAAGTCCGCATACCGTACCGTTCTCTACATAGCTCGCCCAGCCGCTTCCCGTGATATAGCCTCTGACTATGCACTCAATCGGAAGCATTTCGAGCTTACGGCACATCATGCTGCTGCCCGCAAAGCGTTCGTTTCTGAAAAACTCGGGCATATCCTCCACATTCGTAGAAATCATATGGTTCGGCACAATATCTTTTGTAAAATTGAACCAGAATTCGGACATCTGCGTAAGGATTGCGCCCTTGTCCGTAATTATATTCTTAAGGATATTGTCAAAAGCCGATATTCTGTCGGTAGCCACTATAATAAGGCTGTCCCCGTTATCGTATACCTCGCGTACCTTGCCTTCCTTGAAAGGTCTGAATTCCTGCATACCGTATTCCTCCACTTATGCAATGTGATATTTATCTCGATTATAATACATCGGCTTTTACAAAGTCAATGTATTTATAGGACAAAAAGTATTGTTGTTTTGGCGCGTCTATGGTAAAATATTGCTATAAGAATTTGTCACGGAGGTTGCTTTATGGTAAACAAAAGGCGCGCAAAGAGAGTTAAGGTTACGCTTGAGCTGACAGTCTCCTCTCTTTTTGATCAGGATAACGATAAAATAAATATCGATTCTCCGATTATGGTTAAGGACATATCCAAGTACGGACTTGGTTTTATATCCAAGAGCATTCTTCCTATTAATTATTATTTTAACGCCGCACTCAAACTCGGCTCGGATGAATCCACACTGTACTGTGTTGTCAAAATAATCCGCTGCGAAGCCCTTGAGGACGATGAATATTCATACGGCTGCGAATTCGTAGGACTTGCTCCGGTTCTTGATTACATATTTGAGGACCTTGAAAATAACAGCTGAAAAGCCTGCGTTATCACGGATACAGCCCCGCCGTCGCCAAAGCGTATACGGTGGGGCTGTATTTGTTTTAATATATTCATATGCGGATTTACCTGTCTATATATTGGCGTCAACCGCGCTTCCCTTTATATCCTCGTCAAGCAGCTTAAGCCTGTCAAGCAGCTCCTGAATTTCCTTCTGCGCTTCGTCGCTGACGGAGTTTGACGCAAGCTTTTCGGTAAGCTCCTCAATATGCTTTTCAAGCTCCTCCTTCTTTTCGTCCCTCTTGGCCTTGAGTTCTTCCTCTTCCTCCTTCTTCTCGGCTTTCTTCTTTGCCGCCTCCAGATTCTTCTCGTACTCCTCGTTGATATGCTCGGTAGCCTCCTTCTGAAGCATTCCGATTATATCCTTGCTTGCTGCCTTGGCAATCTCCTCTGCCGCCCCCTGAGCCTCAAGCATGGGGTCCTTCTCAAGTCTTGCCTGCTTTGTCGCCCTGACGGTTCCGAGGCTTTCTTCTATCTCATCCTGATTGTTCTGCAGCTTTTCCCTGCAATCTGCCTCATAGCTGTATTTCTCAAGGCTTCTCTGCTGATAATCCGTCAGTCCGCGCGCCATTATCTCCGAATACTTATCCCATTCCTCCATACTGAGGTGGGGAATCGGCTCACTCGCCCTCTGCAAAAGCTCAAGCTCCTTCTGCTCCTCTGAGCCATCCTCAATTCCGTACTCAGCCTTAAGCGCCTCACGCTCCGCCTCGGAAGCCTTTATCGTATCGTTTAACTCTTTATTCTCGGTCTTAAGCTCACCTGCCTTATTCCTGAGCTCCTCTATATCGCTGTCAATCTTTCTGTCGCCGTCCCACGTGTCCTGAATAAGCTTTCTTATTTCCTTCTGAGCCTGTTTGCGGCGTTTTTCAATCATCTCGGCATAGCCGCCGTTTCCGTTTGAGCCTACATTTCCGGCAAAAAAGCCCTTCCTTCCGTTCACGCCCGCCGCAGCTTTTGCCGCTGCTTTCTCACGCCTCGACATTCCTGCCGTATCCGACTTTGCCAATGCCTGAATATCCGTATTATTGTTTACTCTCATATTTTCTCCTCCATGAAAAAGTCAGTATATTCCGTTACACTGTCCACTCTGTTTATTATATCGGCTTTACAAATGGGTAAATTAACGGCTCCAAACTGGTTTGGAGCCGCCATTTACGCCCTGCGCCGCCGTCGTAAAAGGACTTTGCAGGATAAATTATTAAAATCTAAAGGTTAAAGCCTATTTCCGAATCAGTCCTCAGTACCGCTGCAGAGCATCGTAATCTCGGTAATAGCCGCCGCCACAACACTGAGTATCATCAATATGAGTATCACTTTAATATAAGGACGGTCCGAAGTATTGACAAGATTGCCCTCTCCCTCCAATTCTCCGTTTCTGTCATTATCGGGGTCGGTTTCACCCTCAGGCTCGGTAACTGTCTGCGGAGATTTTGTTTCAGTCTCCGGCTGTGAAGGATCATTCGGGGTGGTATTTCCTTCGCCCTCCACATCCCCCTTCTTTGTCGTCTCTTCCTCTGTTACGGACGGCTTTGTGGCTTCTGATGTGCTTCCTTCCTCCGAGGGCACTGTAGATCCTGACGTGCTTTCCTCCTCTTCTCCCGGCGGGTCATTCTCAAAAATAATAGGGGCGTCGTTATTTACATACATTACTTCGTATTCGTCAGGGAATGGATACTTATCGCTGTTTCCGAATATAAAATATAAAGGCTCTTTTTTAAGCGTAAATCCGTCCGGAACCTCTGTTTCCACAAGCCCGTAAAGCTGTCCGCCTGTCATTCCGTTAAGCTCCGCGAATCCGTCTTTATCCGTCACGACATTATCATTAATCGTCCGTCCCGCAGTGAGCTTTCCGTCATTAAGGCTGTATTCGACAATGCTGAACTTACAGCCCTCAAGCATAACGGTAGCGTTCTCTGTCTCTGACTTGTATATTTTGAGAAGACTTGCGTAATTCGTCCCTACCGCCCAACCTTGGGGAGTCATTGCTTTACCGGAAAAATACACATTGTCGCTGCCATTCCCGTTACTGTATCCGGAAATGCTTACTCTGTTAAACGAATTCTGCTCGTTAAGCTCATCATTACTTTCTATATTCATATCAATATCAGCGTTGACATATGCCTCATAGTATATGACTAACGACTCGGAATCGGGAAGCGTAAATACAACCGAATTGTCCTTCCGTGAATAAACATATGTGTAATCCTTTCCGTTAACGAGCGGAACTAAATTATCTCCCTCATACTTCTGAACCAGAATAGTATCCAGACAGTATATAAGCTTCTCGCCCATAGTGTCCGTAACGGTCAGACTGCCGTCAGACAAATCAAATCCGTCCGGATTAACCTCGATTATATAGTTGATATCAGGAGCCGTCTCGGCACTATAATCCTTATGCTTCTCTATCAACTTATTCGGAGTCAGTTTGGTGACATTGGTGCTGTCGCCGATATTCTCGCCTCCGTATTCTGCCGACGCGATGTTTGTAAATGTAAGCTCCACTCCGTCTGCAAGATATTTTCTGACGTCGCTTATTCCCGCTGTATATTTCAGAGCAAGCGCCACCTTCTGCACACCCGTATCATTGTCCTTTATGGCCTTTATTCTATTAACCATTGTATCCGTTACAGGTATTTCAAAACGGATAACCCTACCGTTTACATCAACCTTAACAGTTGAGGCTTTGGTTAAATCTTCATCAGCCCACTCACTTCCCCACTCATTGTATACCGCTTTTCCGATTACTTCACATGAGTCTTTATCAAGCGTAAGCCCCTCTGGCAGAGTATCCGTTATAATTATCGGAATTCCGGCTTTAAAATCACGCTTGCTCAATTCCTCAAGCTTGCTCAAATCAATCTCCACGCTGTAATCTATCGCGGTAGCGGAGCTGTCGGGCGCACCTGTTTTAATGATTGCGGAATCATAATTCCACTCCGCAAGCGCCTCAAGCGTTGTCACGGTTCCGTTTAAAGAGTATTGAAGCTGCGCCTTGTTTATGTATGTATTGCCGTCTACGGAATCATCAGTTATCTGGGTATCGACATAAACAGTTAAGGTCGTGCCCTTCAATCTTCCAAAATAACCATCGGAGAAGCAAACCACCCCATCGTTATACCTGTCCAGATAAAAATCTTGTGTACCTGACTTATCGTATTCCGGCACCTGTTCCTTCTTTCCGTCAACTTCAATAAAGAAACTGTTTCTGATAACACTGTGATGTGCTTCGCCGCTCCACAGTTGCCAGTCGGAAAGAGAAACGCCCGTTATGTTCTCCGCATTCTGCGGCACCTCACAAACTATTTTCCATGAAAGTCTTTTATTTTCGGCGTCATAATTTTCAAAGTACTTCCAAATCCAGCTCTTTGCAGGAAGTATCACAGAAGCTTTGTCGGAATAATCATTCCCATTTATTTTAACGATCACTTCATTATCATATATCGTGTCGGATAAGCTGTTCCTTTTCTCCTCGGATATATCCGTAGAGTAGGTAAGCTTATAACCGGTAGTAACATTATCGTTATTTTTTATTTCTTTAAGATCATAATCGCCATTTTTGTCAAGATAATCATCAATAATATTCTCAATAATATTCTCAATATTAATATCAACTGATTTGCCGGCCAAATCGTTAAGGGTAATATTTACCGTCCAATTTATTTTTATCGGATTTCCGGCATCATCCTTAACGATTTCACCGTTCTTGCTGACATAAGGTCTTGACACATTTACATTGGCGGAAGCCTCCGCATGCTGCGGTTCGGACTCGTTGTTCGTGTATTCTGCCTTGAAGATATTGCTGTAATCTCCGTTCTGTGCGGCGCTCTCAGAATAAACATCTCCCTTCACGCCTACTGTATACTTAAAGCCGATTTTCGCATCCTCGGGCATCGATGTGAGCTTCGCCTCCAGCTCCCGCAAAGACATTTTGTCACCCACGTTTATTCCGTCCACAGTGCTTTCTTCTATCGTAATCTCAATGGGGTCTGAAAGTTTTTCTAGTCCGCTTCCGGGGTCGTCCTGAAGCTTAACGTCCGTCACTGCTCCTCCGTTTACCTGCAGCGAAACATAGAAATCCTGTTTATTATTACCGTTTTCATCCGACTCCATTTCACCTTGGGCGCTCTTCCACACCCATAAGGAGCTCCTGTTTTGTCCGTTGTTTCTGTAGATAAAAGGAAATTTGTCCTCTCCGATTGAAATTTCCTGTTTATTTCCGTCCTCTCCCGTACCCATATTAACATCGGCATAAGCAAATATAAACCCTCCGCCGCGACGATTTTCGCTTTTCAGAAAATTTTCATCAAAAGAAGCGGACAGGGTTACATTTCCGCTATCATCAACTTGAATCTCCAGACTCCCCACAACATTATTTTTTCCGAGCAACAGATCAACTACCTGATTTTTAAACCCGATATTGGAATAGTCTTCAATTACGGTGCTGAATGTCTGACTCGCATGATCCGAATTATCCAGCGACCACTCGATTCCGACTCTCAGCTGGTCGCCGTCCCGAAGCTCATCGCCCGCCTTAAGCTTATCCCTGTCATTAATATAGACATAAAAATTATCAATGATCAGTTTTCCGTCCCCGTCTTCCGCCTTTACAGGCTTGCTGTTGGGCAGCATAACAGCCATACTCATACA
Organism: Butyrivibrio sp.; assembly: GCA_014799955.1. Taxonomy (GTDB): domain Bacteria; phylum Bacillota; class Clostridia; order Lachnospirales; family Lachnospiraceae; genus Eshraghiella. The sequence goes on from JAAVHB010000061.1 coordinate 21,803, forward strand.
AAGAATAAGCATATACGCAACCCATAACTTAAACCTTTTTTTCATATAAACCCCACCTTCCGTTTTATTTCCGTACTGTATATTTCAGTGCACAACAGCCATGGCATAACACGCCATGGCTGCAGCAAAAAAATGTAATTATTGTGTCATATACGCAGCAAACAGAGTACGCTGCAGATACCTCCGGATACCGCATAATGATAATAATCGTTCTAAAAATATTGTATCACTTAGGAGGGGGTTTTTCAATCATTTTGTGAGAATTTCTTTCAACATTTTATTGACAATTTCCGGGTTTGCCTTGCCCTTCATCACCTTCATTGTCTGCCCCACGAGAAAGCCGATTGCTTTCTCCTTTCCCGCCTTGTAATCTGCCACGGACTGGGGATTTGCGGCGACGATTTCCTCGACTGTCCGGCGAAGGGTTCCCTCGTCGTTCACCTGCTTAAGTCCGTTCTCTTTGACATATTTATCGGGGTCAATGTCCTCGGCAAAAATCTTCTCGAAAACTTCTTTCGCCACGGAGCTGTTTATCGCCCCCGCTTCCGTAAGGGTTACGAGCTTTGCCAGATTTACGGCGGAAAAGCTTATGTCTTCCGTATCCATTCCGTGTTCCTTCAGAAGGCGCATGGTTTCGACCATAAGCCAGTTTGACACCTTCTTGGGCTTATTGCAGATTGCCGTAGCCTCCTCGAAAATATCCGCCATCCTTTTGGAATCGGTAATTATATTTATATCGTAGTCAGGAATTCCGAACTCCTCGCGATAGCGCTTCATCTTCTCCGTCTTAAACTCCGGCTGTCTTGAGCGTATCCCGTCAAGCCATTCGTCGCTTATATGCACGGGTACAAGGTCGGGGTCGGGAAAATAACGGTAATCCTGAGCGTCCTCCTTTGAACGCATCGCATAGGAATATTCCTTGTTGTCGTCCCAGCGCCTTGTCTCCTGAATGACCTTTCCGCCCGACTCCAGTATATCTATCTGCCTGTTTTTTTCCGCCTCAATGGCGCGTTCAATAGCGCTGAATGAGTTAAGGTTCTTGGTTTCCGTTCTCGTGCCGAAGCCCTCCGAGCCAGCCTCGCGCACCGAAAGATTTACGTCAGCCCTCATCGAGCCCTCCTGAAGCTTGCAGTCCGAGGCGCCGAGGTACTGGATTATCAGGCGCAGCTTCTCAAGGTATGCTATTACCTCCGCCGCGCTCCTCATATCCGGCTCCGACACAATCTCGATAAGCGGCACTCCGGAACGGTTGAAATCAACATAGGACACGTCGTCCCAGTCGTCGTGCACAAGCTTTCCGGCATCCTCCTCCATATGGATTTCGTGAATCCGCACGGACTTTACGGTGCCGTCCGGCAGCTCTATATCCACATGACCGTCCCGGCAAATCGGAAGATAAAGCTGTGAAATCTGATAATTCTGCGGATTGTCCGGATAAAAATAATTCTTGCGGTCAAATTTGCAGTCGCGTGTAATCGTGCAGTTGGTCGCAAGACCCACCGCAGCCGCATACTCCACTACCTGCTTGTTTAACACCGGAAGAGAGCCCGGCATACCCGTACATACCGGACAGGTGTGCGTATTGGGTGCCCCTCCGAAGGCGGTAGAACA
>JAAVHB010000062.1 GCA_014799955.1 Butyrivibrio sp.
ATTTTGTTACCTAATTTTCAACCTGTATAAAATTTTCAATGTTCATCAATTTAGCCTTGACTTTTTATTTGCAGGCTGTTATAATTGTTTGTTAAATATTTTCTACGGCACTAATCTTTACGCTCTCTATCGCAGATACGGCAGCCTCACTCCCTTAAAATCCTCCGCAATCTCCCAGAGTTTTTCTTTATCCCCCTCATTTCCGCGCATATTATACAGCATCTGCCGGTTTTTCAACTGCTCGCACAGCCTTAACTGCTCTTTGGAAGCATTTACCTTCGTGCTGTCCGCCAATCCCACTTTGGCCATATGCTTCATTCTTTCATTCATAAGCTTTCTGTGATTGTAAAGCACGCTTGTCGGGCGCATATCCGCCGCTTCGTTATCCGAAACGCAGTTTTGTATGTACTCCATAAGAGAATCCACCGCCTGAATACCAAGTGTTCTGCCCTTTGACGGGTAAGAGCCAACAGGCTCCTCGGGGATTTCTCCGTTATACTGCATTATCTGTCTCTGAATATACTCAGGATACAGTTCACAGTTCATATCGTTTCTGAACTTAAGAATATTGAATTTTCCCGGCAATGCCGCCCGGAATACTTTATATTCCAACAAATCAGCTGTATATTTCCCGTTCCCGTCATAACCTGCTGTATAAAATACTTTTTTGTTATCATCATAGCCGTATATCAGCAGATTGTGCCTGAAATGATATGTTTTGTATGCCTCGCGGTTCGGAATAAAATATTCATCCACGCAGCATTCAACATATTTTCCTTCTTCGATTTGAGACACCGCAAGCTTGTCCGGCTTTTCTTTTATATATTTCAATACGGAATCGGACAGAAACTCTCTGTCAAAAACCGGCTGGCAGTATATGTAATCCATGTAAAAATCAAAAGTAAGCGGGCTCTCGTCCGGATAAAATCCCAGAATTATGTAATTGTTATATATCCAGTTCATCCCCCACGACGCCGTTGTAATTATCCCTGTCCCGAAAGCGTGATGATTGTATACGGAAACCGGAGGATTTGTATTAAGCTCAAGAACCCTCATATCAGCTGTCCTCTTTTTCCTTGACGGATAATATAAGCTCCATAAGGCTTTCGGGCGTGTTTATTTTCTCAGCCAATATGTCGCAGTTCATAAAATCAACGCAGAAGCTTTCCTCTATGTCAATAATCAACTGCATCAAATCAACAGAATCATACCCCAGCTCCTCAATCAGCTTGGTATCAGGATTGATAACATAGCCTTCCGGCAAATTGCTTGCGTTATCCTTAATAATACCAATCAATAATTCATACATATTTCTATCCCTTATATGATTACTTCAATGCTTAAAATAATGCGCTTATACTATCAAGGGTAGCACAAACTATATTTTTCGTCAATTTATTCAGTAACAAATTTCACCGTAGTTTTTGCATGATTTTTACATGATTTTTTATAGAAACTTATAATGGATTTCTGTATCGTATAGAATCATTTTATTTTTTCATAAAGAATCTTGCCGCTTTCGTTCCTTGGAAGGGAGCCGATTATGTTAATATTAATTAAACGTCCGTTAATGCCCGTCTTTTTTATCACATAATTTCTCACATTTTCAATTACGTGTTTCTCACGGCTTTCGGTTTCCAAAAGAATATGTATCCCGTCCGTGCGTTCAAGACAGGCGGCTGCTGCATTACATTCCGCCTGTATCAGATTTTCCAATTCGTCAAGGCTTATACGATGCCCGTTAAGCTTGGATATCCGCTTTTTTCTTCCGGTAATATAAACAAATCCTTCCCCGTCAATATATCCTGTATCCCCTGTGTACAAAACACCGCCGCGTTCGTCGCCGCCTGCCAAATCCCGAAAGCTTTCAGAATAACCCATAGTTACATTGGCTCCTTTATACACCAATTCTCCGTCCTCTACGCCGATATTTCCGCCCGGTAAAACCCGACCTGCGCTTCCAAGCTTATCAGGATTTTCGTTAAGAATATGGCAGGTCATTCTTGCCGTCGCCTCCGTCTGACCGTACATAACCGCGAAATCAAAATTACGGCTTAGCGCCAAGTCAAGCATATATTTTTCCGTATCCCTTGAAAGCTTACCGCCCGCCTGAGTTGCCAGACGCAGAGAAGCAATCGGCGTTTTAAGAAAACCGAATTTTTTTATCAGCTCATATGTATACGGAACTCCGCATATCGCGCTGCATGAATGCGCCCTTGCAAACTCCCAGAAAAGGGAATGATAAACCGGATATTCCGTTACCAGTAATGCTGCCCCAACACTTAGATATGTATTGACTACCGACAGTCCGTATGTATAGCTTATGGGCAGCATAACAATGGCACGGTCGCTTTCATTTATCCTCAACGAATTTATAATGGCACTTGTGTTATCAGCAATATTTTCGCGGCTTATTCTCACAAATTTGCTGCTGCCCGTACTTCCCGATGTTGACAGAAGCAGTGCCAGATTTTTATTTATATTATATCCGACTTCATTATCGGCCCGTAAAAGCACATATCCGTATTCGCTGTAAACCTCCGAATACCCAACCGGTATTTTTTCATTGCTCTGCCAAATGTATAACGGAGCGTAATTTTGAATGATACCAAGGTCAAAATCCTTATCCTCGCACAGTATAACCGCCACACCGCAGCTCATAGCCGCTGCGTATCCCATAATTGACGGCACATTTGTACGGCATTTTATGAGAATAAGACTGCCCTTTTTCAACAGCTTCGAAAAAATGCCGCAAAATCTTGAAATTTCCCCGTATGTAATTATAGCCCTGTCCGATATTATCGCCGCTTTATCTTTTGTCATCTTCATCTCCGGTAATTGTTTTTCTCAAAAAAAGACGGTATGACAATACCGCCTTTTGCTTCAGCACCCTAATTCTGTTTCCATCTTTTTAATGACGGAAATATTTTTCTCATTTTCTCACGGGCTTCTTCTTCGGTTTTGCAGCTATCGTCAAGCCAGAAGTGAAGGTCGTCCTCTATTCTCTCTTCCATTGTTTCATCCTTACTGAAATGTCCGTCAGAAAAGCAGTATTTACAATAATCTTCATTAACGCTCCCGTCGGCGTTTGTGCCGTGGTCATCTTCTTTCATTATCATAGCGCAGCTCTGACATATATTATTCATCTTTTCCGTCATGATATCCTCCTGTAATTTCACATACATTGTTATCGGGGTCATAGATATTGAAGTAATAATACGCCTCGTGAACCTTCTGAATTCCGGTCATCTGCCCGATGTTCAGTTCCCTGAGCCTGTTATACTCCCGTTTCAAATCCTCCACCCAGAAATTAAGGACAAATTTGTAATCCCCGTCAACATAATGGTGTCCCGGCAGGTTTGACTCGTTCATCAGCGCGAGGCATTTATTGTCAAAGAAAAACTCGGCAAATTTATTTCCGCAGTTCCGGGTTGATACCGTCATTGACAAGAGTTTTTCATAAAAAGAAATGGACTTTTCAAAATCTCGCGCAATAAGATATACCGAACCGAGATGCACATCCTGCGGGCGAAGCTTTTTTATGTCCGCCTCTTCCAATAATATCTCATTGGTTCCGACGCCGAACAGCTTACTCATCAGAATTATCTTGTCAACCTCGGGTAACGACTGCTCCATTTCCCACTTGGAAATTGACTGTCTTGAAACATTGAGCATTCCGGCAAGCTGCTCCTGAGTCAGCCCGTTGTCGATTCTGAGTTGTTGGATTCTGGTTCCTATACTCATTTTTGTTCCTCCTTGTAAGCACAATTATACCAATATAAAAAAATAATACCACCAACTTAGCTTGGAACTTGTGCAACTGTGGGTTGCGTTATAATAAAGTCATGCTTCCGGTTCTTCCTCAAGCACATTTGCGCATTGTCGGAAAGCGTCTCCCGGATTTTCGGCGTTTTCGGATCATGGGTTTAACCCTCACAGGTATCGGAACAAAACCTTGGATACGACAAAAATTCTTCCTCGCTTCCATGAAAAACATTTACATCAATATACTTTTCTTTTCCTTCATAACCCGGTAATTTCTCTCGGTTGGTAAACTGCCAAAAGGTCCATTCCCGACCGTCTGACAAATCGGGTTTTGATATGACATTCCTGATCCAAATATCATATTCTTCATATTCACCCGACAGGTAAAGATTATAAGATTTTTCCGTCGCATAAATAACAGGCTTCAATCCATAATGTTTCTCAAGAGCAGAAAGCATATCGCTTAGTTCGTGCCTGACTTCATCTCTGCTTGGAGGATTTTTCTCTTTATCACCGTAAAACTCAAGATCAATAACCGGTGGAAGCATACCTTCAAAAGGCACTACTGTATCAATATAATTCTTTGCCTGAGAAAGTCCCTTACTGTCATAACTGAAAAAATGATATGCTCCGACAGAAATACTGCACTTTTGTGCTTCGGAATAATTGTATATAAAGTTAGGATCAACAAATGAACTCCCCTCTGTAGCTTTTATAAAAGCACCAATAATGACTACAATTCGAATGCATTTTGATCTCATGTCATCACCTCTCTTTTTCTCCAAAATCCTCAAAACATCTTAGGCGGGTTCATGTTGCTTTTACTCAGCATTGCTTCTTTCATTTTTGCTCTTGTATCATAAATATTTTGAATTTCTGCATCAATGCCCACAGGAGGATAATGAAGTCCGCTCTTTAACGCCTGCACCATCTGTTCGGCACGCAAGCAAAAGTGAGTATGAGAAATTTGTTATTGTAACTCCCTGTTTGGGATTTTCAACTCTTTTTTTGCGAAAAACATTTTTTCTTCTATGAGAGAGACGGCATAATGTACTACCATGCCAAAGCCGAACATGACAATAATCATATTCATATTAAAATCAATGGCATCGGTCAGATACAGCACATAGAAAATGCCGTAATATCCGAGATTGATAATGAGTGAATTGACAGCATTATATATCGTTTTACCGACACCGATGAAGATATTATCAATGATTGCACAGCCTGCATAGGCAATATAGAATGGAATGAGTTTAATAACGATCAGAAATATTTCATTTGCATTCTGCAAGTTTTGAACGTAACGGAAGAACGGTATCCATACAGGAATGGTAATTGCCCAAAAAGCAACAACCGCACCGGAGATAAAATAGTAATTGAACTGCTTGAGTTTTTTATATCCGTCCTTGCAATCCGAGCGAATAACCTCGGAAAGTGCAGAAATCGGGATCAGCAGCCAACCCCAAATAAAATTATTTGCAATCCAATAGTTGCCTTGTTCAGCAACCATATTGACCATTTTACAGATCATAATAGCGTAAATGAAGTTGTCAATAAATTGTTGCGTTCCTGAAAATACGCCGACTTTGCACCACTCTTTAAATATAGAAATATCGGACTTCTTAAACCAACAGAACTTGATGTGCTTCTGAAAGCAGAGAAGCAAGATGCTCGCTACGGTAAGAATAGCGTTTACAATAATATTTGAGAAAGCCACGCCGTAAACACCGAAGTTCGGTATCAGTATTAAGTCTGCAGACAAAGAGAGTACAGTTCTAATGCCCAAGAAAATATAAACATTCCTGTCCTTGCCGAGAACAACAAAAACTACATTAACAAAGCTGACGATAATGCCGATCATAAACGCGATCGTTTCGAGTTGAAGATATGTATTTGTAACAGCTAAGTCAATCTCGTCTCGGTTCATAGTCTGAATAAGAATTTTGCCGTAAACCAGAACACCGATGGAAAAAAGTGCATACAAAACAAATGAAACAAGCCCTGTTTTGAAAACGCTTTCTGCAAATGATTCTTTTTTCTTTTGAAGTATTTTATTCAGAATCGAATAAAGCGGAACAATTAAAAATGCCTGCAGGGTTTCGTTTATTAAGTCAAACCATTCCATTTGGCCGATGATATTAAAGACATCCGTCTGACTGTTTGAGGCAATTAAAAATGTCTTGACAGTGTGATAAACAGCCGCTATCAATGCA
>JAAVHB010000063.1 GCA_014799955.1 Butyrivibrio sp.
AAAATCCTCCCTTGCTATGATATTATCCCGACAACTGTCATCACCGTGTAAACTCCGAGTATACAAGGCACAAACGGCACTCTGCTTTTCATGCTTCCTTTATGTACGGCAGCCCTGATTCCGCCCACCGCCATCGCTGCCAGCAGAGAAAAGAACAGCAGCCTTATATTTTCATGCAGACCTATATATGCTCCGGCACACACAAAAACAAAGCAATCCCCGTACCCTATCCCCTCCTTGGTCGCAAGCGCGTACACAAAAAGCAGCGCTCCCACCGCCATTCCTCCGAGCATTGACCAAATGGGCTGATAATAAAGTACAATATTCGCCGCCACCGCACCCGCCATAAAAACCGCCAGCCTCACGGCTGAAACAGTCCTTGTCCGCAGATCCGACACCGTTTCCACCGCAAGCATTGCCGCAACTATACCGTTTATCATTCCTGCTCCCTCCTGACATTCCCGCAAGGCTCTGCCGAACGGGGCTCTCCGTTTTTGGCACATTTTGAACAAAGCCTGTAATTTTGCTCCGCTTCGGAGCGCGGCACCGAGAAAATATTGGAATGAAGATTGCCGCACAGCCTGTCCGTATGATATCTTGTTCCGTATCTGGTGTAATAAACCGGTGTCGCTTCATCTGCCGTGTCCTTTTTACAGACCGCGCAGGCGTAGTATTTCGCGCCGCTGTCGTTGCGCAGTCCGTCAATCTTCCCGTATTCCGTTTCGCAAACATCACTTACAAGATAGGTGCAGTCCCTATGCGTATGGTATACCTCTCCGTTTGCCGTCATATATACCGTATCCTTCTCCGTTTGCACCATGCCGTCCTTGTCGCCGTTCCATATATGGCATCTTGCCCTCGACACAAGTGTTATGCGTCCGATTCCGAGCAAATCAAACGGAACCTGAACCTTATACTGAAGCGCCGCGTCAAAAATACCTGCCTGCGTATTATTCGTAAGGTTCAGCCGCAGCCCCTGGCTGCCTCCTACAATATAGGAATTATCCAGATACTCCGCTCCTACCTCTTTTATTACCGCCGCCTTGATATACCCCGCCTCCAGAACATTCTGCACCGTATCATCCATATTAATCTCATCAATATAATAGGCGTAGCCCGCCGCCTTCATGCTCTGTCCGTACAGCGCCTTCTGCAAATGCATCTGAAGCTGTATCACTTGAATAAAAAACAGCAGCGCAATAAGTCCTGCAAGAAAAAACGGCAAAACAAGCGACGCCTCCAGAGAAAGGCTTCCGTTAAACCGTGAGGCGGCATGGGACGCTCTCTTTTCCTCGGAGCCGACACATCCGTCCGGGGGAGAACTTTGATGATTTTCAAAAATTTTCTGCTTAATTATTTTATTTTGGTCCTCGGTAAAAAAGAGCATCCCATACCGCCCCCTTTCATTGATACTAATATGTGTATACGGATTTTTCGGTATAGCTATCCGACAGACCCTTAAGACGGTATGCCGTGCTTATTTCCATTCCGTAGACATAGTCCTTAAGACGGAATTTTTTGTCATAATTCACAATCATATAAAACTCCACTAAATCCATAGTGTACGCCGCCTTTATGCTGTCGCTTTCAAGATACAGAAGAATCCGCAGAAACATCTCGTAATCCAGCCCGTTTTTGCTTCCTTTGGAATCACTTTTAAAATCGTGCGACATCAGCTTGTCAAAGCTCAGATTCCATGTATCCTCCGTTTTGATAAGTTCAATTTTCTCACCGTCAAAAAGCCGTCTTACGTCCGAAAGCCCTTCCGCAAACGCCCAGACATACAAAATCGTGTACTGTAAAAGTCTTATTACCGGCTCTATCGCCGTCGCTCCCGCCATTGATACCGCCAAAGTATATGCCTCGCTCTTTTTTTCGCTGTCAGTCAGAAGATAAACCATGTTTGTCCCGCTTCTGAGCGCGGCAATCCTCATAACGGTTTCGGTGAGATTCTTTTTATCCGATTTTTCTCCGCAGATTATATATTCAACCTCGTAATCTATTACCGTTCTGCCCTTCTCGTCCATAAAGCTTGAAAAATTATCCATGACATATTCCGTATAAACAATATTCTTGGCTAACAGCGTCGCGCTGTCTCCGCCCGCCGTCAGCATAGATGTGTCCTTGGTTTTTCCGCAGACGTTCGACGCAGAATCGGGCAGTCTCGGCACCGAAGCGGCGGATACGCTCTTTCCCTCGGGAAGAACAATCGCGAGAATCCCGTTTTCTATAAAATCCGAAAGCGCGTCAAGAATACTTGTATCCTCCGAGCTTACTCCAAGAGACGAATAATTAAATTCCAGACCTTCAAAGTTGTAGCTTTTTATCGTTTTCTCAAGCTTCTCAAGCTGTTTTTGCACCTTCTCCGAATCATCTCTTACATCTATTGCGTTTATCTCCAGCACTGCCTGCTGCAAAACATTCCTGTCGTACATAACCGCCCGTTTTACCGCTTCAACATCGCACACCTCCTCCGCCATAACCTCACGGTACTGTTCAAGCTGCACAAGCTCCTCCGAAAGCCCCTCCAATACCTCATCCGACAGATATTCCGAGTTGTTTTCAATAAGCGCGTCAACCTCCTCAATACCCGTTTTCAGCTTTTCCATATCGACACCTAAAAAATCTCCCATCATATCGGTACTTTCTATTCGTTCCAGACAGTCCCCGGCAAGTCCGCTTATTTCAAGAAGCTCGTTTGCCGCCTCCTCCAAACGTCCGGTTCGTACGCATTTTTTTGCCTCTTCAAGATTTTTCAAGGGGTTTTTTACCTCCTTGGAAATAACGCCGCTCACCGCAAGCTGATTTATTCTTAAATTATCGTATGTCGGTTCATAGGGGCAGAATTTCTTTATGAAATTCTCTTCAACCTCAATCCGCAAATAATCCAGTCCCGTTTCCGGACACTTCACACCGTCAATCAGCCCTACGAGTATTCTGACCTTATTGTTGATTTTCAGAATCTGCTCGGTACATTCCACAATTTGGTCGCTTATCTCCTGTACCGCCTGCGCCTCCTTATTTGTTTCCTCAAAACCAAGATATTCGGCGGCAAGGCTTATCGGCTTCGCGTATTTTTCATAATCAACCGCCATATCCTCCCACAAAAGACCTCCGTGCTCCGTAGCCATAATCAGCCTGTCCACCGACACGCCGTTTCCGGTTATCCCGTACAAATCTGCCGCGTCCGAAAAATAAAGCTCCTTATCGGTATCAAGATTATACTGCATATAATTTCCGAGCTTTTCCGCCAACGCCTCCTTCGACACCGTCTCCTGCCCCTGTTTTCCGTCAAAAAGCAGAACTCCGAATTCGGAAAACAACTGATAGTTATATTCCGCAAAAACGGAATCAAGAGCCATAGATGATGCGGTCCGCACCATGACCTTCGCGCCCTGAATCCGGGCAGATTTTATCGTCACGGTAATAACGGACGCAACAAGCAGAAAAACCATTGCGTTAAACAGTGATACGCTTCCCTTCAACCTTTTCAATTGTTTTCCTCCCTTCGGGTTCAGCTCTTCTGCCTAAATCTGTCCGGCATTTTTGCTGATGGTGTTAAAAATATTTTTCACGATAGCGGTAATCTGGGTTTTAAAGATAAGAACAAGACCGATTAAGACCACGATAATAAGAATAACTTCGACAACTCCCATTCCGTCTTCCTCGCGAAAAAATGTTTTAAGATTTCTCATGCGTTTCACCTCCTTTCCCCTCCTCCGATTTCTTAAAACGACATAAACGCCGGAACGATAATTATTACCAAAACAACACCGAGCATCATTACCATTGGCAGCAGAAGCTTTGTGCCTGCCTCCTCTCCTTTGGTTCTCGCAAGCGCCTTTCTCTCCGCGAACGCCTCAGTAACCTCGCCGCGAAGCACCATGTTAAAACCCTCCGTTCCCTTTACAACATTCTGCGTCATAAGACTTGCAAGCTTAATATAGCTGTGAATACGGCACGCGCGCCCGAAAGCCGCGTACGCCTCCGCCTCAGAAACTCCCGATGCTATTCTGTTGCTTGCCGCCGCTACCTCTTCGTAACCGTATCTGACAGTCCCGTTTTTCTGTGCTTTGGTGTCGGCATAATCGCGGCTTATCCTTTTAAACGCGTTGGCTCCGCTCATTCCCGCTCCCATTAAAAGAGAAAGCTTCGACACTATTTCCGAATAATCCATACGCAGCTGCTCCTCTCTCTCGTTTTCCGCCCTTTTCTTTAAAACAAACCGCTTGTAATACCAGAATACAAACGCGGCAAGAACCGGAAGAAGTATAATCGGAGCCTTGCTTTTCGGTTTCTCGGAAAATGCTATATCCTGACCGTCCACGCTGACCGGAAGCTTCATATCCTCCTCGCCCGTTTTGTCCGCCCTGGCAAGCTCTTCAAGGATTTTATTAATCTCCCTCTCCTCGTCGCTGTATACGGGCAGCAAAACGGTCACCGGAATTTCATAGCTCTGCGAAAGCATCCCGTATGTAATTTGAGCATATACGGTATAATTTTCGCCCTCCTGCGGCACCGCCCCGTTATTTACCTCGCCAAAGCAGTTTATAACCGAATAATCGTTCAGGGTATATTCAACCGTCATTCCGTATTCCGGCACCGACGGCGTAAAAACAAGGTTGCTTCTCACCTCCCGAAGCGACGGATTTTCACCCGGCATTTTATCGCAGATAAGCTCAAACGCCGAATCAAATGCCGCCTGAAGCTCCGTACCCGTCAGCTTTTTGGCGCTGACCGGTACGTCAAGCGTATAATTTTTGTCTCCGTAACGCGCCTGCAAGCTATATATGTAATCCTCCTCCCCGTAGCCGGGACGCTTAAGCTCGGTTAGCAAATCACCGTTTCCGTCACTTCGCGTCTGCGTAAGCGGCAGCGCACAGAGCGCAACGGCAGCCAAAGCCGATGCCGCAATCAGTATTTTTTTCCCCTTTTTGCCAAGCTTCATAAATCCTCCCCGTTAAACCTTTATATCCGTAATCCTGTCGGCTATGACTTTGGCTGCGCAGTAAACCGCCAGACAAACGCTCATTATCATGATTCCCGACGCGCTTTTGTACAGCTTGTCAAACATTTCGGACGAGGATATCCGCATATACAAAATAATTCCCATAGGCACAAAGTTCATAATATTCTGCTCAAGCTTTTTGGCGCTTATGATTGTATTTATCTCCCTCTTGACCTCAATCTTCTCACTGACGGAATCAGTTGTATCCCTTATTATCGCAATCAGATTGCCGCCGCTTTGCTTTGCGTACGCCAATACCTGCGCAAATGCCGTAATTTCCTCCACACCGCTCTCTTCCGCAAAATCAGCGAACGCCTCCTCAATATTTACATTCAGATTCAGCTTGTTCACTATTTTGGCAAACCCGGAGTATATGTCCGATTTGCGTCCGTATAAAAGCTCAAGCTCGTTAAGCGACTCACGGAAAGCGTTTTCTACGGAGTAACCCGCCGCAAGCGCGGCAACCACCGCCTGCATTCCGTCCCTGAAGGCGGCGGCAAGCTTTTCACGTCTTTTCTTCTCATAACGCTCCATGCTTTTTTTCATATAAAATAATATGTATGGGAAAAATATCATTCCCGCCGCCGCTTTATCGTAAAAGAGATAGCCCGTCAGCAAAAGCAGACCAATCGACTCAGCCGCCGATTTCACAAGCCAGCCCCGCCTCGCTGAGCTTTTTCGTGCCGCCGAAAGCATTTCCCGTAGCCCTGAGCCCGCCGATAATCCGATTTTTTTCATCAACGCCCTCCTCCTTAAATTCATACAGGCAATTAAGCTTCACCGAACCGTTTTCGATTCCCGTAATCTCATTTATGCTGAGCACCCGCCTTGTCCTGTCCCTGAGCCTCCCGAGATGCACCACTATATCTATAGCCGACGCAATCTGACCTCTTATTGCCGCCACAGGCATCTCCAATCCCATAAGTACCATGGTTTCCAAGCGGAGCATCATGTCCTCCGGTCCGTTTGCGTGCCCTGTCGAAAGAGAGCCCGCATGTCCGGTATTCATCGCCTGAAGCATATCCACCGCCTCGCTTCCCCTGACCTCACCGACGATAATTCTGTCCGGTCTCATTCTGAGCGCCGATTTGATGAGGTCTCGTATGGTTATTTCGTTACCGCCCTCAATATTGGCGCTGCGCGCTTCAAGCCTTACGAGATTATCAATTCCGGACAGCTTTAATTCCGCGGAATCCTCAATTGTGATTACTCTTTCATCAGACGGAATATAATTGGAAAGCGCATTCAGAAAGGTCGTTTTGCCCGAGCCCGTTCCGCCGCTAATAAAGATATTGTATTTGGCAATAACAAGCTTTTGCAGGAAATCCGCCGTTTGACGGCTTAATGAACCGAGTTCAATCATGCGCTCCATAGACAGCGGCGTATCGTAGAATTTGCGGATAGTGACAATCGGTCCGTTTACAGCGACCGGATTCATAACAATATTTACTCTTGAGCCGTCCGCCAGACGCGTATCGGATATCGGCACCGCCTCGTTCACGATTTTATTCGACGCCGCCGCAATTCTCTGAACAATATCCTTCAGACGCTTCGGGCTTTCAAAATGCTTGTCCCATCGGCTGATTTTCCCGTCGCGCTCAATAAAAACCGTATCCCAGCCGTTTATCATTATCTCGGTTATCCCGTCATCCTCTATCAGCTCCTGCAAAATATCCAGCCTTTTGATGTCATTGAAAATCTTCCGTCGGTAAATAGCCTTATCGCCCGCGCTTATCATGGTTTTGGCGGAGCACTCCTTTATCGCGCAGTCTATTATCTCATAAAGCTCCTCCTCGCCCGTCTCCCTCGCAGGCTCGACGCGGCTCATGACACTTTCTTTTATCCGGTTAAAAATATCATCCATTAAGACACCTTTCCGACGCTTTGCGAATTCCCGCGCTCCGTACCGTTTCCGCCGTTATTTCATAGCCTGCGAGCAATTCGTCATACGGCACGTCTATTCTGAAGATATTCCTCTCAATCTCGTTTCTGCCGCTGAGCAGCAGATAATTCTCAAATTCCGCCGCTTTTTTACGTCCCATATAATCCAATGGCGTCGGCATTATTACTTTTTCGCTTGCCTCAAGAAGCCCCCACGGTCTGTTAAAAACACATCCCACATCCGCGATTATCCGGGAATAATCCCCGTTCTCCGCAAGCAGACGGACAAAATCAACCGTTTCCCCGTCGTCTTGCTCCGCCACGTCGTCGGCGCATACAGCCGGAGCCAGAAAATCAAAGCCCATAACGCTGTCGGTACAGGACAAAATCTTGCCGAACGCCGCGCTCTTTCCTGCCTTGTAATAATAAAGCGCGTCGGACAGACCGCCCCTTACACAGGGCAGCAGACTTCCTAACCCCGCAAACTGTTCAAAACTTATAAAAAGAGTCCGCCCGCTCTTTGCCGCTTCGGCAGCAATTCCCAACGCCAGTGTAGTCTTGAAACACTTGGTTGCCGGAGAATAAACGCTCAGTATCTCCGCCGCCCGTTTTTGGGAATACCTGCGGGAGAAACCGGAAATATGTGAAATTAAATCCTTAATTATCCGCTCTGCGGACTGATATCGGTAAACCTGATTATCCTCAATATTTCCTTCTTCCTCTGAAAGACTTATATATACCTCGGGGCTGACAAGCTCCAGGTCCACCGTCTCATCACCCCCTGCCAGTAAAAGCTTTATTTCGTATTTATCACGGCAGGCCTCCAGCGCCCCCGCCGAGGTAAACGCCAGCGCCCGATACGGCAGCGCTTTATGTTCGTTGATATAGTCCGTCAGACGAACTGCGTAATTTTCGTCCGAATCAAGAATACAGCATACTTTTTCCTTCAAATAACTCCTCCTTTTGAAATCAGCAGCACCAGATATCCTATAAGTATGGGAATACTGAATCTGATGCTTGTCCTTCGCTTTTGCTCTTTGTTTTTTCCCGACACTCTGACAGCCGTGTCTGCAAGCATTTTCGCTATCCCCGCAAACGCACCGATAAAAAGCACCAGAACCGTATATACAAGTCCCAGCCGCACTCCGAGAATGCCGCCCATAAATCCCATTAGCTTTACGTCTCCCGCCCCGATTCCTCCGACAAGATATACGATAAAAAGCGGAACCCCGACTGCCAATATTCCCGCGAACGCCTTTCCGATTCCGCACCAGCCAAGCCTTACGCAGATAAGAGGAAACAGGCCGGCATAGCCCGCAATCAAAAGATAGTTCGGAATTTTCCTGAAATATATGTCATACACAAAAGCCGTTCCGACTATAACTCCTGTAAAAATAACGATTATCAGTCCACCTCCCTGTATATAATTTTTAAAAATGAATCATACGAGTACTTCCGGGAAAAAAGATAACTCCGAATTCAGAAACACATTGATGTTTTGTGTAACGCCAACGATAAACCAATCCGGCGGATTAGTCAATAGGTTTTGTAATTAATTTTTAAAAGTTTTATTTATGACATAAATCTTACATATTTTGGAATTTTTCTGAATAGAATAAGGTAATTATGACAATAATCCAATTATCGATAGAAAGGACATGACCTAATATATGAAAAAAAACAAATCTTTTATGACATATGAGGAAAAGTATCTGCTCTCCGAGCTTGAACAGACAAGAAACGCTTTGGCGGCGGCATACTCTAATTTTGAATATGTCACGGATCCGGATTTAATAGATTCCTGCATTTATCAGGTCAATTCCGCTCAAAAACGCTATAAATTTCTTTTGGAACGCGCACGCGAAGCAAATCTTGAAGTTAAATGTGAAATAATAAGCATTGATAAATAAACAGGGGCTTACACCGTAAAGCCCCTG
The DNA here is from genome assembly GCA_014799955.1 of Butyrivibrio sp. Classification (GTDB taxonomy): domain Bacteria; phylum Bacillota; class Clostridia; order Lachnospirales; family Lachnospiraceae; genus Eshraghiella. Next base: position 8,827 of record JAAVHB010000063.1, read on the forward strand.
TTGCCGTTTGAATACATATTTTCGTTAAGTGACGATTTGGAATAAGTAAGTCCCGCGTATACCTGTTGGGTATTTTCCATCATCGGTCCCGAGTCGTCTTCTTTGCCCGCCTCCGCAAAGGCTGCCTGAAGCTTTTTAAGCATACCGATAATCCTTTCGGTTTCGGATATGTCCTTGCGTATATCGGCGCGCACCAATGCGTTATTCATAAACATATATAACGAAAACAGATTTCCCGAAACGGGATAACGCATATCAAGAGAACTTGAAAGCTCGTTGATAAACGCTTTCGCTTTCCGCAGATTGAAACGGAATTCGTCTATATTTCCGGCTTCAAAGCACTCGCAGGCATCCGAAAGATATTTTACCGTAATCTCATACATAATCACTATAAGTCCGGTTCTGCTCGCCTGAGTAACCTTCACTCCGTAATCCTTTAATTCCTGCTTTGTCACAATCCGCCTCCCGTTACTGCAAAAGCTGAAGAACCATCTGCGGTCTTTCATTCGCCTGCGCCAGAACTGACGTCGCCGCCTGAGCAACGACATTTCTCGACGTGTACTCGGTCATTTCCTCAGCCATATCGCAGTCCTCAACGCTTGAAAGTGCCGCTGTGACATTTTCCTCATATGCTTCAAGACTGTTTATTGACGATTCCAGTCTGTTCTGATATGCGCCCAGACTTGTTCTCGCTCCGGAAACAAGCGCAATTGCCTTGTCAATCTTTGTAATTGATTCGGTTGCGCATTTGGAGGTTCCCAGATTAACCATATCCATACCCAATGTATGTGAATTTATTTTGGGAATATCAATAATTAACTGCTGTCCCTGATTGGCTCCGATCTGGATTCCCATCGTTCCGATGTCCGTAACATTAAGGTTACAGGTATCGCCAACCGGCATATCATCGGTAATTTCCATTTTCATTTCAAAATTATTTATATCCTTAACTGTAACCCACTGTCCCTCAGCGGTAGCCTTTGCCGTCTGTGAAAATCCGTCTCCGAGGCTGACTTCGCAGTCGGTACCCGCTGCCGTCTGCTCCTGCGCAAGTCCGAAAAGCGCCGCCGTATCGGCATTGCTGAATTTAATCACAAGCTCCTCGGCACTTCCGTAGTTCTGGTTGGTAAAGGTTATGGGAGTTGCGGTTCCGTCCATAATCACATTCGCTCTTATGCAGCCCTCATGAAGCTTGGCATAGACATCGTCAAAGGTATCGCCCTCCGAAATTTCAATAAGCGCATCGTTTATTTTCATAAAGCCCGCCTGATCTTCCGTTACTGTTCCGGCAAAATCGGTACATGAAATCGATGCCTGGGTAGCCGGAGCCACCAGGGAAATCTCGTATTTCTTAGCCAATACCCCGGATGTAGTCGAAACGACGTCGATACCGTCCACATCCGCATATATCCTTCTGCTGAGGGTTCCGTCCAAAAGCGGCATTGTATTGTATTCCGTATCTGTAGAAATCCTGTCTATTTCATCGTTTATTTTCTGTAACTCCTCACGGATAGCGTCCTTGTCGTCTCCGCTGTACGCGTCGCTTCCCGCCTGAACCGCAAGCTCCCTTGCTCTCTGGAGCATGCTTTCCAGCTCGTTAAGCGCACCCTCCGCCGTCTGCACAACCGACACGCCCGCGGAACCGTTATCGTTTGCTTTCTTCAAAGCCTTTATCTGCGTGTGCATTTTTTTGGCTATGGCAAGTCCTGCGGCATCATCTACGGCATGATTTATTTTAAGTCCTGACGAAAGCCTCTCAATAGCGTTGTTTGCCGCGGTCTGACCCTTTCCAAGCTGATTATTTGCTATAAGTGCGGAAATGTTACAATTTACTCTCATTTAATCAATCACCACTTTCTTTTTATTTAAAACGTACCTGTATTATATATCGGCAGTCCGTTTATTTTAATTAGCCAAACATTTAACAAAAATTTTTGCTGCCCCGAAAAGAGCCTCTGTAGAAACACCCGTGACCGCGGCCGACTTACTGTCCGGCTGTGCCTTCGCGCGGTTGACGCTTATTCTGACGTCATCCGCTCCGCGCAACATTAAAGCATCGGTGATTTCCTTTGCCTTTACGTTAAGAAGCTCCTCTCCCTCGGAATCCGTGCACATAATCCGTGCGCGGACCGACTGCGAATCCGCTTTTGCCTCAACCGTAACATCGCCGAATCTTCTGTCCGACATTTTAATAACAAAGCTTCCGGTATTTTCCCCCGTTTCAATGATTTTGAGGTTAATTACTCCGGTGCCGTCCTCGGTTTTATACGGTATCTGATAATTATTCCTGTGGGCAAGCATCCCGACAAGCTCAATATTGTTTCCGAGCAGCCGCATGGACTCCATATCAATATACGAATCGGCGGTTCCCACGGCTTCTCCGACAAGTCTGCGCGCGTGCTCCATAAGCGAATCATATTCGCTTTGCGCGCTTTCCCTGCTCTCAAGCGCCTCAAGCATCCTCTCTTCCAAATCCCCGTCTTCGGCGCGTTTTTTGTACTCGTCAAAAATATCTCCGGGATTTTCGGCAACCGCCTGAGCCGCCATAAGATTGTTGTAGGTCGAAGGTATTTCGTTATCTACTATAAGCTTAAGCACATTTTCCGTCAGCTCCGAGGCCTCGCGCGCGGTTTCGGCATATTTTTCATAGACCGCGTCGTCCGATACCTGCTCACCTTCCCGAATTGCCCGGGCAAACTGCTCAGGCGTCATTGAATCAAGCTCACCCATTGACGCAAGCGCCTCGGGGGTAACCTTTCCGTTTATTCCGCCCAGAAGATTTTTATAATATGTAACCTTATCCTTAAACTCCTTCGAATATGTCACGTCGTCAGCCGTAAAATCCATATTGCGGTCCTTGCGTGACATATACGCTGTCAGCAGATTTCCCATTGTAAGCTCAAGATTCTGACTCATCAAAGCGCCCGCCGCCTTCATTCCGTCCTTCTGAAACCTGCTTATCAGGCTGTATACTCCGACAAATTTCTCGCGCTCCTCGGCGGTTATTTCACCGCTTTTTTCCATTCTGTAAAGAAATTCGCTGTATTTTTCCGCCTCGGGTCTGATATTTTCCTGCATATTTATGAAATAAGCATTCAGCTCCTGGACATCCGTTTCAAGAGGATTATAGCCTTCTCTTATCATATTCAGAACCTTTTGCGGCGTCATATTCCTGAAAAGCTCGTTGGCGGAATAGTCAATACTTTTCACCCTGTCAATATTCCGGCGGCTGATTTCCATACCGTTATAGGCAAGTATTCTGACCGCGCGCCTGTTGGCTTCGTTATCTTCATAGCCCATATCCGAAAGAATATCTCCGGTGCTTGCTTTGATTGCTTTGGATATTGAATCTCCCAAATCGCTTCGCACTTCGGTGCTTAACGCCTCGTAGGCGTTGCCCGCCGCTTCCATTTTCGCCGATACCTCAGGGGCATGGTACATGAGGGCATTGACAGTCGCTTCCTCTTTTGCCTCTACAACACTTCCGATTACGGCGCTCGGCACGAAACGCAGGCTGTCGATGGTCACCATTGTCATGCTGACCTGCTCGACCTCCATAAGAGTTACTTCGCTTTCGTCCTGCTCTCTGTTGAGATTAAAAAGGTTTAACTCATATTTTTTGAGTTCATCAATTAAAACGGAAATATCCGTGGTATTTACGGAAATGCCGTTGCGCTCCATAGTCCATGCCGCTTCAAGCGTCATCATAAGACGTATCTCCTGAAGCTCTCTCGACGCTTTTATATACTTGTAATCTTTTTTATCGGGAACCGCTGTTTCACCTTTATTTACCGTATCCTCAAGGGTCTCAAGCGTATACTCGCCGTCGGATGCCGCAAACGCCGCCACCGTCTCGTCCGTAGCTTTTTCTACCGTCCTTACTGCCTTTACTGCCTCCTCCCACGGAAGCGTTTCACCGCTTATAGGTGCGTCCTTTGCAGACCTTCCCTCGGTCATTGCGGCGGCAATCCTGTCTATAAGCTCATCCGTGCCGAGTATATTCTCCACATTGTCAAGCGCTTCAAGACGTTCAAAATTTTCAGCCGTCACCTGAATATCGTTATCAAGCATCCATCTTACTCTTGCCAGATTTTCATCGGTGACCTCCCTGCCTGTATCCTGTATTATTTTCTGAGCCTGAGGCAACAGCTCCCGCCACTCCGAATCGGAAATCACGCCTGTTTTATTGACATAGCCCGCATTTGCAGAAATATACACGTTGCTGACAGTCGGTGCCATATTGTTCTGCATAAGATACGCTTTCATACCGTCGTCAACCGAATCTATACGGGAGGCCATCTCAAGAGCACCCATTAACTCGGAAACATTGTCCTTCGTGGGCTTTACGCCGTTCTTTTTCAGCTCTCCGGCGATTTTATATGCCGCCGCGCCGTCTCCGATAACCTGCTTCACCGCATCCGCGTCAATGTCAACACTCGCCTCAAAATCCTCGCAGTACATGGCAAGCTTAATCTGAATCTGCTCAACCACCGTGATAATTTTTTCGGCGTCGGTATTATTGATGTCAATTCCGTCCTCGTCCATCTCCACCGCGACTCCGGTATCCATTTTGTTAAAAATAGCGGAAAGATTATCCTTCAGGATATTTGCCTGCTGCTTAAGCGACTCCATGGAACCGTCCCCGTTGCTGAGGAATGAAGTTTTTTCACCGCTGCCTCCGAAAATAGTGTCCTCAGAGCTTCCGAAGGATACCGCGTCCGCCATAAATGCGGCGCTTACTCCTCCCGAAACCTTTTCGGTTCTCGTTTCCACGCTGCTGTACTGCTGATTTATTATTCCGTCTATTCTCATACGAACCTCCGTAATTGTTGGATAGAAAATTTTTATAAACCAAAAAACCTGTGTACGGAAATTCAATCCCATACACAGGTATATTTCGGCTGTTTATACGAATTATTTTATCCCTTTATAATTAAATTTCAAAACAGCGGTTCCGAAAGCCGCCAAAGGCAAAGCAACCGAGTACTCTCTTCCGTCGCATTCCGACTCCTCCGCTTCAAGCACCTCGCCGGACTCGCCGTCCTGATTCAGCAAAAGCGTATACTTGCCCTCGCACGGCACGCCCACTCTGTAATCGGGTCTTTCAACCGGAGTAAAATTGCATATGAACAAAAGACTGTCCTTTCCGGTTTTATCCTTTCTGACAAAGCTGTAAATGCTTCTGAAATTATCGTCCGCGTTAATCCATTCCATGCCCTCCTGATACTGGTCAAACTCACTGCACGCTTTGTATTTGCGGTAAATCTCAAGCAAAGACTTTACATAATCGTTCATTTGCTTGTGCTGGGGCTCTTCCATCAGATGCCAGTCAAGCGAGCGCGCCTCGCTCCACTCCGAAAGCTGCGCAAAATCCTGTCCCATAAATAGGAGCTTCTTGCCCGGATGTCCAATCATAAAGGTGTACGCCGCCTTAAGATTGGCAAACTTAGCGTCATAATCTCCCGGCATTTTGTTAATCATTGAGCATTTCAAATGCACAACCTCATCATGGGAAAGCACTAGAATATAGTTCTCGCTGTACGCGTAGCTTGACGCAAAGGTCATTTTATGGTGGTTAAACTTGCGGAAATACGGATCCAGCTTCGTATACTCAAGAAAATCGTGCATCCAGCCCATATTCCACTTAAAGGAGAAGCCCAGACCGTCCTTGTCGGGACCGGCGGTAATCCCCGGCCATGCCGTCGATTCCTCGGCTATCGTTATCGCCCTCGGATTGCGGTACTTCATTATGCTGTTGAGATGTCGGAAAAATTCCATCGCCTCAAGGTTGCCGTTGCCGCCGTAGCGGTTGGGAACCCAGTTGCCGTTACTGCGTCCGTAGTCAAGATAGAGCATCGACGCAACGGCGTCCACGCGCAGTCCGTCCACATGGAATTTCTCAACCCAGAAAAGCGCGTTGGCAATAAGGAAATTGGATACCTCATGCTTTCCGTAATCAAAGACCATCGTGCCCCAGTCGGGATGCATTCCCTTTCTCGGGTCAGCGTATTCGTATGTGCAGGTTCCGTCAAACTCCATAAGACCGTGCGCGTCCCTCGGAAAATGCGCCGGAACCCAGTCAAGGATTACTCCTATTCCTTCTTCATGCATATAATTGATAAAATACATAAAGTCCTTCGGAGTTCCGTATCTTGAGGTCGGAGCGTAATATCCCGTAACCTGATAGCCCCACGAGCCGTCAAACGGATATTCCGCAATGCCCATAAGCTCAATGTGCGTGTAGCCCATATCCTTTACATAGGCTGCCAGTTCATGAGCAAGCTCGCGGTAATTATAAAATCCGTCCTCCGTCCCGTCGTCCTTTTTCTTCCATGAACCGGGGTGAACCTCATAAACTGCCATCGGTTCCTTCCACGATTCTTTGGAGCCGTTGCTTTCAATCCACTTGCCGTCTGTCCAGTCAAATCCGTTCAAATCCGTGACAATTGAAGCCGTACCCGGTCTCATTTCGGCATAATTTGCATAGGGGTCGGCTTTATAAATCCAACGCCCGTCTCTGGCGACTATGAGATACTTGTACATATCCCCTACGGATGCCTTATCGGTGAAAAGCTCATATATTCCCGAGCTTCCCAGCCTTGTCATTTCATATCCGCCGCCGTCCCAGTTGTTAAAGCTGCCCACGACAAAGACCTGTGCCGCATTCGGCGCCCAGACCGCAAAGTATATCCCCTCATTGCCGTCCTCATCCAAAGCCTTATGCGCACCAAGCTTTTCGTAAATTTCATAATGTGTCCCCATTCCGAATAAATATCGGTCACCCTCAGTAATAAAAACCTTATCTTTTGACATAAACCTCTCCAATTTGCTGAGTTATTTTTTTTAATATTGAAATTATATCATATTTTTTTGCATATTTCTATAATGATGTGCTATAATCTCGATAGTAAATTCTATAATTTTTCCGGCGGAGGTCGATATGATTTTTGAACTGATTGACAGAGGATACATAAACGAAATTACCTTCATAAGCATAATCATCGCTTTTGCGGCTACCTGCATTGTAATAAGCCTGTGCAAAAATATTCTGCCAAGGGATCAGGGCCGCGCTTTTGCCGTCAACGGCCAGAAATCGGAGGGAAAGCCGCGCGGCGCCGGAATAATTTTTGTTCTGGTATTTGCGTTATGCTCAATACTTTTTATACCCTATTCAAACGAAATGCTGATTTACCTCATGCTTGTAATCGGAGCGATGTTAAGCGGATACCTCGATGACCGTTCAAGCTCTCCGTGGGGCGAGTACAAAAAGGCTATAATTGACTTGATTCTGGCAATTATATGTGCTCTTACCTATGTCAATTATAATGGTACGCATATTCAGCTATTTTATTCCGACGCCATAAGCTTTACGATGCCCACGGTTCCGTTTGTCATACTTGCGGTTATTCTTATCTGGGCAAGCATTAATGTTACAAACTGTTCCGACGGTGTGGACGGACTGTGCGGAACGCTTTCAATTATTTCAATGATAACAATTTACGGAATCTGCCAGATTAAGGGTATCGACGCCTCGGTAAAGCACATGATACTTCTTTTCGCGGTTTGCCTGCTCGGATACCTTTGGTTTAACGCCTCTCCGAGCCGTCTGCTTATGGGCGACGCGGGCTCGCGGGCGATAGGATTTTTTATGGCAATAGCCATACTGAGGACGGGCAGTCCGTTTCTTTTCATACCCTCCGCCATACTTCTGATAGTGGACGGCGGTCTGGGGCTGATAAAAGTATTTCTGCTCAGATTTTTCAAAATAAAAATACTTACCAGGGTCAGAACTCCCATTCATGACCATATGCGCAAAAGCAAGGGCTGGTCGGACACTCAGGTCGTTTTCCGTTTTTCAATCATGCAGATTGTCGTATCGCTTGCGCTTCTGTTCGCGCATCTATAAAACGCTGACGCTGAAGGTCACGCTTCCCGTATAATCGCCCGCGCGTTCCATTGTCGCGGCAGGCTTCAGGCGGTAATATACGGTGGCTGAATCCTGCGTTTTTGCAAGATAACCTGCATTTTGCAGCTTTGTGAAACCGGAATTGTAATTATTTGAGGTTTCCGCAAGAACACTGTACTTTACGCTTGCGTCTCCGGTGCGTACCAGCTCAATGGCATCCTCGGTATCGACAATAACGCTTTTTCTTCCGCTCATCTGCGGAGTCCCGTTATTGTAAATGCTGATTTTTATGGCGTAGGATTCGTTCAGCGTGCAGTATGCGGGTACGGACACCTCAAAGCCCATGACATACACCTTACATACGGCAGATGCGCCGCCGGGAGCCTCTGCCTTTATCTCGGCAACTCCCGTGTTTTTTGCGGTGATAACTCCGTCAGCACTCACTTCTGCAACCTTGGTATCGCTGCTGCTCCACGAAACCGATTTATTTACGGTTTCCTCGGGAAAAACCGAAGCCGTAAGCCTGACATATTCTTTGGAATTTTGCTCAAGAATCACATAGGGTTTATCAAGCGTAACTTCTCCCGCCGAATTTTCTTTCCAGACCGCCGTAAATTTACAGTCCTTAAACAGCTCCTTGTCATATTTGACCGGCAAGGATTTGTCATAGGTCCTGCCGTCCTCCGCGCGCCACCCCGCAAAGGTATACCCCGCTTTTACGGGTTCGGGTAAATTCATTTTCTCAACACCCCATCTTTCCGCTTTATAGCTGCTTTTTCCGTTATAGGTACCGCCGTCCATATCAAAGGAATATGTGAACGGACTAAGAATCAGATACCGAAGCGGCGAATTCTGAATTGCTTCAACCGAAAGCTCGGTGTCCTGACCCGCTCCCGATTCCATATCTCCGTTTACCTGCCTGAAAACAAGCATAATCCATCCGGTATTCTTATTAAGCTGCAGAACGTCTCCCGTCGTATTCCAATCACCCGCCTTAATAAGCTTAAATGATGAATCGTATTCCGCGCAGTAAACATAGTACTCGTCCGAAAATACAAACGACATTTTCTGCCCTCCGTTTACCTTTATAAGCTTTACATACGCGAGTCTGGATTTGTTGTGCCAGTGAAAGCTGTTCTCTATATAATTTCCCTCATATGAATAATCGTTCGACAGATACGCCGAATATTTGTACAAATCCGTAATCTCGTATACACTGCCGGGAGCCGTAGCTTTTTCAATGCTGTCCGCGGTAGCATTCCACATTTTCCCGTACTGCGTCGGAATATACACTCCGCTGCCGGACCATGTGCCCGCCGCGCTTACACTGAGCGGAGCCGCAAGCGCAATAATTACGCACAGAATTATAATTTTGAACTTTTTCATACTCACCTGCTCTTAAGCTTCACCTTAAATTCAACCGTCGTCATATAATCTCCCGCCTCGGTGTTCTCGTCAACGTTAAGCGCGCTCATTGACACCGCGCCGAGACGGTTCACTCTGCTGTCTGCTCCGTCCTCAAATCTTCCCACGAGGAAGCCGTTTGCGCCGATATTTTGTCCTCCCACGGAAAAGACGGTGCTCAGCGTCGCCACGGGCTTTCCCTCCGGCACGTTCTGACGCTTTAACGTAACCGTTCCGTCCCCCGCGCAGCCCGACGAAACGCTGACCTCAATATACTCCTCCGGTCTGAGGTTCATGCCCGACGCACCGATTTCAAAGCTTGTACCCTCCGCGCCCGGCGCGATAACCGCAGGTATCGTTATCACAAACGAAGTATTGCTGACCGTATAGGTCACCGGAACCTGAGCGGTCTGCCCGTCCGCATTCATATTTGCGGCATAAACCGTTTCCCCCATAACCATAATAAAAACAGCCGTTAAAATTCCCATAAGTATTTTTTTGTTCATAAATTTTCCTCCTTAACATTCCCGTGAGGCGGCATGGCACCGAACGGGACTTTCCTTAACTTTCCCGCGAGGCAGTTTGCTGCCGAACGGGAGTTTCCTTAACTTTCCCGCGAGGCGGCATGGCGCCGAACGGGACTTTCACTATTCAGATATTAGTGTTATTTGCTGGGACACCGTATTAAAACGTGTCTCCCCGTCCTGTGAATATGCTTCCGCAATAAGGTTCACGGTATAGCTTCCCGACGCCAGCCTGTCATAAAAATCCAACTCCGCCGTCTCGCCTGCATCAAGCTTTTCGGTTGACGCAACAAGCTCGTCCTGAATATAAATACTGTATTGCAGGATACATTTGTTATCCGGCGGATTATACAGATTAACCGACCTTTCCCCCGCGCTTACCCTGAAATCCGTATAGCCCGGAACGCTGATATAAAGTCCGGCATACTCGTTTTGCAGGATTTCCGCCGTTGCGGGTTCCGGCTCCGGCACAATAATATACTCCGTGGTTTCCTCCTCGCGCACCGACGCCTTGGTCGAAATTGAGCGGAGGATTCCGAATATCAGCAGAATTACCGCCAACGGAATAAGAAATGGCAGAAGCCTGAATCTTACCACAGCGGCATACCCGCCGTCCTCTAACGGTCTTCCCGCCTTAATTCTGGAAAGATGCAGAGCCGCTCTGTTTTCGGCAGCCTTATAGCCCTTGCAGGGCTTTACCTTTTTAAATCTGACATAGCCCCTCACGCAGTCGTCACCGCAGGCCTTTACCAGCTTTTCAAGGCTGTCCGCCGAAATGTCTTTATTTTTTTTGGATAAAAAAATGTGTAACCACCTCCGTTGAAAAAAGTATGAGTGTGAACAATCCGAATTGTATCGATACGTTTGAATGCGATGAACTCGCAAAAGAATGATTCAGATGTGAAATAAAAATAACGCCAAATCCAACTGATGTCAATAGATTCGGCGCAATTTATATAATCTTAATTTTGGTTATAAAAATTTAATCGTTTATATTGTCATATTGTAAATTTCTCTTTTGGGCACCCCTCTGTCCTTGGCTACAAGCTTAATTGCCTCTTTGCGCTCAATACCCTGATTCACATAGAGCGCAAGATGCTCCTCAACGCTCATTTCCCGCCAAGCCTCCTGCTCCTGCCTGACAAGCTCCTGCCTGTCCAGACCTTCAACTACAAGCACATACTCGCCCCTCGGTTCGTTCTCCGTATAATACAAAACTGCCTCGGAAAGCACGGCTCTGTACACGGTTTCATGCTTCTTCGTAAGCTCCTTGCAGACCGCAATCCGCCTTTCGCCCCCAAGCAATCCCTCAAGCTCTTCAAGCGTTTTCAGAAGGCGGTGGGGCGCCTCGTATATTATCATTGTGCGGGTTTCGCGTTTAAGCTCTTCCAGTACCGCCTGACGCTCTTTTTTGTCGGAAGGAAGAAACGCCTCAAAGACGAAGCGCCTTGTCGGAAGACCCGAAATTATCAGCGCGTTTATGCACGCGGCGGGTCCGGGTACCGGAATCACCTCGATTCCCGCTGCCGCTGCCTGACGCACAAGCTCCTCCCCGGGGTCGGATATTCCGGGCGTGCCCGCGTCGGTTATCAACGCTACGGTTTGTCCCGCCAGTATTTTATCCACAAGGACAGCCGCCTTATCCACCTTGTTGTACTCGTGATAGCTTGTCATCGGGGTTTTTATTTCAAAATGGTTAAGAAGCTTTATGCTGTTGCGCGTATCCTCCGCCGCAATCAAATCCGCCTCTCTCATAATTCTGACTGCGCGCACCGGCATATCCTCGAGATTGCCAATCGGCGTAGCGCACAGATATAATTTTCCGACTGCCATATTTTAAGGCTCCTTTGCCAATTATCAATCGTCATAAAGACGGCGCACCTCGTCGGTGTACACGCCCGCCTCCCCGTAAATTATAAGCGGAGGCTCGGTTTTAAGCATCGGTCTCGCGCCGCGTATTCCCTCCACAAGCACCATGTTTGCCTCCCTGTCCCTGAAAGGATATACGAGCCGCATTCTTTTGGGCTCGATACGGTATTTCTGCATCAGGGCAAAAATTTCGGTCAGCCGCTGCGGTCTGTGCACCATATAAAAACGTCCCGACGGCTTCAGTACCTTTGCCGCCTCTCTGATTACGTCCTCAAGGGTGCACAGAATCTCATGTCTCGCAATTGCCTTGTGGCTGTCGGGATTTTTCAGACCGTGATTCTCGTTCATATACGGCGGATTCACCGTCACGACATCAAAAGAAGCCCCTCCGAAAATTGAAGAAGCCTCCTTAACATCTCCGCATACAATGTCCACGTCCTGCTCAATCCCGTTATAGCGCACGCTCCGCCGCGCCATATCGACATTTATTTCCTGAATTTCAAGTCCGGTAAAATGCTTTCCCTGCGTCCTTCCTTTTAAAAGAACGGGAATAACGCCGTTGCCGCTGCACAAGTCAAGAACACTCTCGCCCTCAGCGACACGGCAGAAGGCGCAAAGCAGAACAGCGTCCATGCCGAAGCAGAATATTTCTGTATTCTGAATCAGCTTGTAGCCGTTGCGCATAAGATTGTCAAGCCTTTCGTTAGGCTCAAGCTTAATTGTCATCAAGTTTTGACTTTCCTTCCCTGCGCTCAAGCTCCTCCAACGCCCTTACATCGGCGTCCGAAATATCGTCCTTATTGCTGCTTCTGCGTCTTTTCGGCTTGAATTTAATATCCGCAATCTTGTATTCCTTAATGTCCTTCTCGTCCTTGCCGACGGTAACGATTACCTTTACAAGCTGGCGAAGCACATTTACGCTTGTCACTTCTCCCGATAAGCCGTCGGAGGTTGTCACCCTGTCCCCTACGTCGGGAAGATTGCTGTTAAGATACTCGTAGGTATCCTCCTCATTCTTAAGGCAGCACATAAGACGTCCGCACACGCCGGAAATCTTGGTGGGATTAAGGGAAAGATTCTGGTCCTTTGCCATTTTGATTGACACCGGAGCAAACTCCGCAAGATACGACTTGCAGCAAAGCTCTCGTCCGCAGATTCCCAAGCCCCCGCGTATTTTCGTTTCGTCCCTTACGCCGATCTGGCGAAGCTCAATCCTTGTCCTGAAAACCGAAGCCAAATCCTTTACCAGCTCGCGGAAATCAATCCTTCCGTCCGCCGTAAAATAAAACAGGACTTTATTGTTGTCGAAGGTATATTCGGCCTCTATAAGCTTCATCTCAAGGCCGTGCTTCCGGATTTTTTCAAGACAAATCTTGTAAGCTTCTTTCTCTTTCTCACGGTTGCCCTGTTCCCTCGCGTCGTCTTCCTCCGTCGCAATACGGATTACGGGCTTAAGCGGCAGAACAACCTTATCGTCCTCAACCTCGCGGATTCCAAGCACAACGCTGCCGTACTCAATTCCTCTTGCGGTTTCGACAATGACATGCTGTCCCTTCTCTATATTCATATCCAGAGGGTCGAAAAAGTACACCTTTCCCGCCTGTCTGAACCTTACTCCTATGACCTTTATCATTCTAATTCTCCTTAATATTCAAAAGCATAAGCTCCATTGCCAGCTCAAAATTGACATTCGCCTTAAGGCGCGTCTTGGCAATATCGCAGCCTCTCATGATATTTTCGATGCCCTCGTAGGAGCTCCTGCTCGCAGCCTTTCTTATCGCGTTGATTTCGTCCGAGAAAATAAGATTATTGGCGTCCTTTGTCACCTTGAACAAGAGAACGTCCCGATACCACATCTGTATTATATCAATATAATCCGAAATGCTCACCTTATATTCCGATACGCGCTTTACCGCTTCAATCAAGTCCGCGATATCGTAATTATATACGTTTTTGACGAGATTTACCGCCTCGTCCTTTATTTTGGAAAAATCACCCGAATTTACGAGGTTTACCGCCTTGCCGATGCGTCCCTGCGAATATGCAGCGCACATTTTCGCCTCGTATTCGGGAATCTTATATTCCTTAATCAGGTACTCCATTATCGCATTATCCCTGAGAGGTCTGAAATTAAGGATAATGCATCTTGAAATTATTGTGGGCAGAAAGACTTCGTCGTTATTGGTAAGAAAAATGACGACTCCGTATGCCGGAGGCTCCTCAATCGTCTTAAGAATCGCATTCTGCGCCTGAGGCGTAAGCTTCTCCGCCTCGTCAATAATATATACCTTGTATTTGCCGTTGTACGGCTTAATCTGAATATCCTCTACAAGCTGCGTCCTCACGTCGTCCACTCCGATGCTCGCCGGCTTCTCATGCCTTACCCATACAAGGTCAGGGTTATTCTCGGATAGGGTCTGCCTGCAAAAATGACATTCGCCGCAGCCCTCCTCGCCGCCCTTTTCGCACAAAAGAGCCTCCGCAAACGCCTTGGCAACCAGAGTTTTGCCCGAGCCGTCCTCACCGTTAAAAATATACGCATGATTCACTCTTTTGTTGGCTACCGCACCCTTAAGCTGACTTATTATATTTTCATGACCAAGTATTTTATCGTACATCGACATAGTCCGCACCTCCATATCTCACAAAGCTACGCCACAATATCCAACAACAGTCCTCTTATCTCATCGACCTTATTAAGCACGGTAAGATTGTCCTTTTCTTCCTTAACAAGCTCCTGCGCCAAATCGTCAAGATTTTTGTCAACAAGCCTTACAATTCCGTACACACGGTGCCTGCCGCGCCTGTCAAGAAAATTTTCTCTTGAAAATTCATGGGAATGCGTCACAATCTCATTCATAAATTCTTTGACAAGAGAGCGGTACTTTTTCATATCCGCAACGTCCATATGCTTGGCTATGCGCTCTCCCTGCTGAGTAATCTGGTCCATAAGAGAACCAAGCTTGTTCTGCAAATCCTTCTCTTCTATATTGCTTACAAGCATAAACTTGAAGGAGTCGTCCGACTGCTTTACGGCAGCCTTGTTCTCCACCGGTGCCGCATTTGAAACCTCATTAACTTTTATTTCCATACCACGCCTCCATGATAAATAAGTGTATCACATTTTCGGCTGTTTGCCTAGTACATACGCCGTCCGAAAGCATTGGAAATTTTATCAATGCATTTAGGGGCTTCTATATATATCGGAATTACAGGCTCATTTCTGTAGAGCGGCTAAAATTTTAATCCCGCCTGACTTTGTAAGCCCTCTCACCTCGATATTTCCGCTCATGTATTCCTCAATCCGCCGCACCGACGACTCCGTAATTATTTCTCCGGGAACAAGCCACGGCACACCCGGAGGATAAACATATACATAATCCGCCGAAGCCCCTCCGACAGCCTCATTAAGCGGCACCTCTATGTACTCCTTGCCCTCGGTCTCCCACGCCTCGCAAAGCTTTACGGCGCGCCCCGAATCAAAAAGTCCCTTGGCGCTATCCGAGTCCACCGCGCCTTCACACTCCGAATCAATTTCCTTTAATGCGGCAAAAAGCCTTTCATAGCACCGGGCACCGTCCATGCAGGAGGTCATCGCAATCACATATTTTGCCGACGTAAGCTCAGGTTCAAGTCCGTATCGCGTTCGCAGAAGCCCGGCAAGCTCCGCTCCCGAAAGACTGCTTTTATCGGTGCATATGACGAGCTTTCCGGTATCGTAGGCTCCGTCGTATTTCCACAGATAAAGATGCTTCAAAGCTTCGCATTCGCCGCGAAAATGCCCGAGCAGCTCACGGTATTTTTCAAATGCCGCCCTGCCCTCAGAATCCAGAAAATCCATACAGCGCTCCGCCGAAGCCATAAGAAGATACGACGGGCTTGTACTCACATAGATATTAAAATAACGTCTGATATCTTCTGACTTTACCAGACCGCCCTTAATACAAATCACCGCCGTCTGCGTAAACACGGGCAGGGTCTTATGCAGGCTCATTATAACGATGTCCGCGCCCTCATTAAGCGGATTATCGGGAAAACCGTCCGACAGCCCCAGATGCGCGCCATGAGCTGCGTCCACGATAAGCGGGATTCCGTATCCGTGAACCGTATCTGCTATTTTTTTTATATCAAGTACCACGCCCTCATATGTCGGCGAGGTAATATAAACCGCCTGAATACCCGGTTTTTCCCGGAGAATTTTATCCACATCCTCGGGGGAATATCCCGTATTTATCCCCGTTTCAGGGTCGGTTCGGTGATAAATATATTCGGCGTGAAGCTTTCTTAAGAATACCGCGTTGTATGCCGAACGGTGGCTGCCGCGGTCAAGCAAAATCGTTCCGCCGCTCCTTACTGCCGCCGATATTGCCGTCAGCACCCCCGAAGTGCTGCCGTTCACGGTCAGAAACGCCTCGTCGGCACCGTATCGGGCGGCAATCCGCCCGTTAAGCTCATCCAGCACTCCCGACGGCTCGTGCAAATCGTCAAAACCGTATATTTCCGTTATGTCGTACGAATACGGGTTGATATTCCATTCCATCGCGCGCTTATGCCCCGGCATATGCAGCGGATACACGCCGGATTCGCTGTTTTGCTTAAGCATTTGAATCAGTCTGCCCATAATAGTACCTTTAAGTATATTTGTTAATCAGATTGTTTATTTTGTCCATTTCGGCTCCGACCTCGTTCTCAAGCCTGCCCTTACGGAAATCAAAAACTATTTTGTTGTAGTCGTTGACCGCGCTCGCCTCGTACATAATCCGGTTATTCCCGTCATTCATGTCCTTATCCGAAAACTCAAGCTCACGCATCGCGTCCAGATAGCCCGTTTCCATGCGCACACGTGCGCCCCCGGACGTAAAATCAAGCGTTCCGTCCCAAAAGCCGCCTATTTTTTCTCCGGGCTTTATAAAAACAAATTCCGCATCGGGAAATCTCTCATAATCAATCTTCGTATCGGGGCTTAGTCCTACCACGATAAAATGCCTCATTCCCTCCGCGTAAAGCGGCGCTATCGGCAAATTATCCTTAAGTCCTCCGTCCTTATAGCGCTTACCGTCAATCTCCACGGGCTCGTAAATTATCGGCAGGGCGGACGAGGCAAGCAGGAGTTTGCGTATGCGTCCGTCTCCCTGATAATTCAGCGAAAAATATCTCGCGAGATTGTTCTGCGCCTTTCCGTCCGCGTCCACCTCTGTAAGCGCCACATAAAGCGTGCGCTCATTTTTGCGGATTATTTCCATATCGATATAATTATCCAGAATTTCACTGAGCCCGTCCCTAGACATCAGACCTTCTTTAAAATCAATAAGCTCCGGGTCTACCTCCAGAAACTGCCTGGGCGAAATACTCTTCCATACGTCCTCCGCCATTTTCTGGTCGTTATAGGCAAAAAGAATCAGATTCAGCGCTCCCACGCTGACGCCCGACACCGCCGTAATGTAATTGTCTATACCGTGCTCCCTCAGCGCCCTGAACACGCCTATCTGATACGCGCCTTTTCCGCCGCCTCCGGCAAGCACAAGGCCCCATTCATTTTTGGAAAAATCTTTCATGCAAACTCCCCAATCCGTAAAATTATGCTGATTATATTTTAACATATGCAGTCAACTTTTACAAATCACTGTCAAAAGTAATAATAATTGCAAATTTTTTTGCCCTAATGTATAATAATTTCATTATGAAAACAATTGATTTGATTATTACAATCCTGACGGTTTCGACATCAGTAATCAGCTACCTTTATGTATATAAAAACATCTACTATGTCGTGGGCATTTTTGCAACCCGCAAATTCCCGCCCGCGGCAAATCAGCACAAATACGCCGTCCTCGTCGCAGCGCGCAACGAGGCTCCGGTTATCGGCAATCTGCTCGAAAGTATCCGTATGCAGGATTACCCCTCGGAGCTTGTGACAGTTTTCGTGGTCGCCGACAACTGCACCGACGATACCGCGAGACTTGCGCGCGAGGGCGGCGCAATCTGCTATGAGCGAAACGACCCCGAGCACCGTACAAAGGGCTTCGCCTTGCAGTTCTTAATCGAGCAGATCAGACGGGATTACGGCGTGGACGCGTTTGAGGGCTATTTTCTTTTTGACGCGGACAACCTTCTCAAAAGCGATTATATTTCCCGTATGAACGATTCTTTTGACGCGGGTGAAAAAATAATAACCTCCTACCGCAACACCAAAAATATTGACGACAACTGGATTGCCGCCTCCTACGCGATTCACTGGCTGCGCACAATCCGTTCGGAGCACCGCGCCCGTTCGCTTTTCAGACTTGCCACGAGAATTCAGGGTACGGGCTTTCTTTTTGCATGGGAAATAATTGCCGACGGCTGGAATTACACCTCGCTCACCGAGGACAGGGCGCTTTCCGCAGATGCCGTGGTAAACGGCTACCGAATTTCCTATAACAACGCCGCCGAATTTTACGACGAGCAGCCCGTCAGCTTAAAAATCGCGCTCCGTCAGCGCATACGCTGGGCGAAGGGACATTTGCAGGCTTTTACCGAGTCCGGCGGCAAGCTTTTCAAAAATATTTTTACCACCCGCAAAATCGGATTTGCCGGACGGTTCATGAGCTTCGATATGCTGAATGTAATTTTTCCCCGTTCCCTCATGACAATGGGCCGCAAATTTATCGTATTCTTACTCGAAATAGCGCTGCTGATAATTGTCCATGACAAGTTCGGCGCATACGTCACTCTTGTTCTTTCTCTTCTCATAGCTTTCGCTCAGACCTTCGGCGCCGCAGTTCTGTCCGCCGCCTACGTTCTGATAATTGAGCATAAGCGCATCAAAAAAATCAAATGGTACAAGGCTGTCTGGTTCTGTATCATGTTCCCGTTTTTTGACATAATCGGCAAAATATCGACTTGGATTGCGCTTTTCTCCAAGGTTGAATGGAAACCCATTCCCCACAACTCAAGCATCAACATAAATGACCTCAACAAGCGCTAGTATCTTTGTATGCAACTAACGGTAGCGTAATGTCTGCCTTCGTATGCAGACTTACTCGCTTCAATTCTTATATAATAATCCTGCAAACAAGTGAATACCCCGCGGCAGTCGCCAAATGTCTGCAAGCAGCCACTTGGCTCGTTGCTCGCGGGAATAAAAGGAGCGTAAAAATTATGTTATTGCATGAAAAATTATCCGTTCTGCGCAAGCAAAACGGCTTGACTCAAGAACAGCTTGCCGAAGAACTGAATGTAAGCCGTCAGGCGGTTTCAAAGTGGGAGCGAGGCGATGCCGTCCCAGACCTGAACACATTGATTGCCCTTGCCGATTACTATGACATGAATCTCGACTGTCTTGTTAGAAACGACTGCAAGTTGGACTCCAATGATGTTTTTTCCGAGAATCAAACCCAAAATCAATGCGATTATACACAGTATATCGGTAAAATCTGTGACATTTCCGTAAATTGCTTCCGCTTCTCCGTTCTGCGCAACGTGGAAATAATCGGAGTTTCAGAGCGCTGGCTTTGCTTCATAAAAAACAACCGCCCCGGCTTCGTAAACACTCAAAAGCTTTTGGGCGGAATCCTTGTAAAAAAATCCGGAACGTATCAAGGGCTGTCCTTTTCCAATCCTGTCTGCGGAAAATGCAGGATTCATGTAAACAACTCATACTTTGGCGGAAAAAGTTATCTTTTAAGTGAGATAACCGAAATTTCACAAAATGAGCTGACTATAAAAACAGGAAAATTTTATGCCAAGGAAAGCTTTGACGACATATCCGTGATTCTTATGAGCGATAAAATATGACAGCATTTTTAAGAAGTTCTTTGAAGCCCATAATTTAATAATACCAAAACCAAAAACCTCATGTATGTATAACATGAGGTTTTTTGACAAAAATTAAGTGCCCAGAACCGGAATCGAACCAGTGACACGAGGATTTTCAGTCCTCTGCTCTACCAACTGAGCTATCTGGGCAGCTTATAC
>JAAVHB010000064.1 GCA_014799955.1 Butyrivibrio sp.
CCCCACTGCTGCCTCCCGTAGGAGTTTGGGCCGTGTCTCAGTCCCAATGTGGCCGGTCACCCTCTCAGGTCGGCTACTGATCGTCGCCTTGGTGGACCGTTACCCCACCAACCAGCTAATCAGACGCGGGTCCATCTCACACCGATAAATCTTTGATGGTTTCCTCATGCGAGAATGCCATTTCATGCGGTATTAGCAGCCATTTCTGGCTGTTATCCCCCTGTGTGAGGCAGGTTACCCACGCGTTACTCACCCGTCCGCCACTAAGTCACCGTTATTTCCATCCGAAGACTTCCACATCGGTGCTTCGTTCGACTTGCATGTGTTAAGCACGCCGCCAGCGTTCATCCTGAGCCAGGATCAAACTCTCATTATAAGTTTTGTCTGTCTCAAATGAGCTAGCTTTTTACTAAGTTCATCCGTTTACGTTTTGTGTACGCTCTCCGCTTCTGATGTCTCCACCTTTGCTTCAAGCTTCCACTGAATGTTGAAAATTTTTAGAAATTTTCAGGGTTGTTTTACTGTTTGATTGTCAAGGTTCTTCTCTGTCTCTCTTCGTTTCCTCGAGCGACAGCTTATTTATAATACAACATCAAATCTACTTTGTCAACAATTTTTTCCAATTTATTTAAATATTTTTAAATTGTCTAAATTGTTGTAATTGTGTGATTTTTTGTCGGCAAGGAATATACTAGCATTATCCATTCTAAAAGTCAACAACTTTTTTTATTTTTTTCAAAGAATTTTTACGCGAAAATAATCCGCCTGGCAGGAGCGAAAAAGAGCATTCCCGCCATGGCTGCGGGAAAGCCCTTTTTAATATGACATATTCCGTTCCGTGGCAAAAACCGGTATTACTTAATCTTGAGAATCTCCGTGTTCCTGTCCTCTATCTTTACCAGAAGTGTAAAGTCCTTTATATTGGCAGCGTCTTTTTCGTCATCAACGAACACAAGTATTCCCTTGTAGTCCTCTCCCGCTCCGATAACGACATTATTAAGATTGGTGATGTCGTTAAGCATAAGATTGGCGTAATTATTGAATCTTTCTTCATTGATGTCCGCCTTGAAAACAAATCCGCTCTTTGCCGTATTGACCGTCACCGCCTCTTCAGTCGGGTTATGAAGGTTAAATTCAAGAACAATTAGCTTATAGCCTTCCTCCGCTTCAAACGTAAATATCGCGTCGGGGTCGTCGGGATACTCGTCCAGAACCTTATATTCCTTATATGTAACCTCAACGGGAGAGATGCCGAGTATTTCCCCGAGCTTATACTTGCTTTCGTTGGGGTTGGTTTCATTCTCCGGCGTGGTCTCGTCAATCGGGTCAATCACCGGAACCTCAGGCGTGGTCGGCTCCTCGGTAGGTCTTTCCGTATTGATATTGGGATATTTAAGCTTATACGAATATGAGCGGCGTATAAGCACTCCGGCGGCATACTCTGCCACCATATCGTTCTGCTCGTCCGTCATTTCTATTGCTTTCGCGCAACCCGTTAAAAAAAACAATGCTATTACCGTTACAATAAGAAGCTTCTTTTTCAAAACATCCTCCGTAATTCAATCAAAATATTCTTGTACCTATCATATTATCACATTTCTTCGTTTTCAACAATACTAAATTGCAGAATCCGTTTCAAACCAGAAAAGGACTCCGTCATCCTTATTTTCAACGCCGTATGCCGTGTTAAAATTATCCAGAATCGCCTTGACGATTGAAAGCCCGATGCCGTTGCCGCCGTACTCTCTGGTACGCGCCTTGTCTACCTTGTAAAACTTTTCCCATATGCGCCCTATATCCTCCTCGGGAATTTGCTGTCCAGTATTATATACATCGACACGCACACACTTTTCCATTTCCTCAACAGTCACGCGGATAAACTTACGTGAATTTATTTCCTCACAGTGATTTATCGCGTTTGTAAAAAAGTTGGTGAAAACCTCCTCTGTCTGCATCTGACCCGACCAGACCATTACCGGGGCGCCGGAATCCATGAGGACTTCAATACCGTTTTGCGCGGTTCTTAAGCTGTTTGCGCGCACCACGGACTCAATCAGAGCCCTGATGTCAAAATGCTCTATTTCCACAGGCTCGTTTCCGAACTCAATCTGATTGAGCGTCAGAAGCTTTTTGACCATCTCGTTCATCTTGGCTGCCTCGTCCATAATAACCTCGCAGTAGAAATTCCTGCTTTCCTCATCGTCATTCACACCCTCCGAAAGTCCTTCCGCATAACCCTGAATAAGTGCAATCGGAGTTTTCAGCTCATGTGATACGTTTGAAAGAAATTCCCGCCGCATTTCATCATTCTTTGTCTTAATCTCTATATCCCTTTGCAGTTCAAGGTTAGCAGCCTTCAGCTCGGAAATATTCCTTTCAAGCCTGTCCGACATTATGTTGATGCTGTGTCCCAGAACGCCGATTTCGCTGTTGTCCTTTCCTGAGTATTTGACATTGAAATCCATTTCCGACATACGCTCCGCTATATCCGAAAGCTGCTTTACCGGTCTTGTGAAGCCTGCCGAAATAACATAGACCACAACGATTCCGATAAGAAGCATAAAACCTCCCACTATCATTATAAAGCGGTTGAAGGCATCGATATTTTCCTGAATATTTTCAATAGTAATCTGTAAAATAATCTGTCTTTCGCTGTCCGGCATTCCGTATATCTCCAGATAGGACATTGCGCTTATTTTATCGTATGCCCTGATAACAGAGTATTCGCCGTTCTCCTCAAGCACGCTTTTTTGCACCGAGCTGCTGAAAAGAATATCCTGTATCCACCTGATGGTGTCGTCGGCGTTGCTCTGCGAACTGTACGCCATATTCCACTCACCGTCAAGCACAAAGACATTTATATTGTAGAGCGTGTTTATTCTTATTATTTCGTCCTCGACAGTCTGCCTGTCATAGCCCGATGCTGTCATAACCGTCTTGAGGCTTGTGTAGGACTGGCGCAGCTCCTTTGTTTTTCTGTCAAAATAATACTTTTCAAAAAGAGTGGTATCCAGTATGCATATAAGCACAATAACGGCGGTAAGCAATACCGCCATTATTATCGTAAGCTTTATTTTGAGTGAATGTCTCTTCATTAATTACTCTCCGAGATATTTTGTCAACTTTTCCGTGAAAATATTAACAGCGTTAATCCTCAAGCTTATAGCCCATTCCCCATATGGTTTTTATTGTGTCCCCGCACGGTCCGAGCTTGCTGCGCAGCTTTTTGACATGCGTATCGATAGTTCTCGCGTCTCCGAAATAATCGTAATTCCATACATTGTTAAGAATTTTTTCACGTGACAGCGCGATCCCCTTATTTTCCATAAAAAAGGCAAGAAGCTCAAACTCCTTATAGCTTAAATCAACTTCCTTTTCCTCTACCCTTACAATATGCGCCGATTTGTCAAGCTCTATGCCGCCCGCGGTAAGCATCTCCTTCTCATCGGATACGGTGCGTCTCAGTATCGCGTCCACTCTAGCGGTAAGGATTTTGGGGCTGAAGGGCTTGGATATATACTCGTCCACACCAAGCTCAAAGCCAAGAAGCTCGTCCTTCTCGTCTGACTTTGCCGTAAGCATAACAATCGGCACCTTTGAAAGCCTCCGGATTTCGCGGCAGACCTGCCAACCGTCCATCTTAGGCATCATAACATCAAGTATAATAAGAGAAATCGAATTGTCAGAGCAGAAAATATCCACCGCCTGCTCGCCGTTTTCCGCCTCGACAACGTCATACCCCTTCTTCTGTAAAAAATCCCGCACAAGCTTTCTCATTCTGCTTTCATCGTCAACAACAAGAATCCTGTGATTCAAAATCAGTCACCTCTCCTATAAATAATCATGGAAACCTCCTAATAAATATACATTATATTTATGTCAATTCTGTGAAAAAACCGATATCAGCGCGCTGCTTCGGACTCCCGCTGTTCAAGCTCCCTCTCGCGCAGTCTGAGTTCCTCCTCCTTTTTTGTGAGTTCCTCCTTCCATGACGAATATTTGTCCGTAATCACGCGCTCATAATTGACGATGTTAGGGGCTGACGAATTTCCCGCAATTATAAACATGGCGATGATAACTATGATGAGAATAATATTTAAAATAACGGAATTGCGCCTTCCGTTATGCTGTTTACGGCAGCGGGCCTCAAGCTCTTTTATTTTTGTCTGCGCCGCACGGTATTTCGTATTGTCGTTTTTGCCGCTCCCGGAGCCGTTTGCTCCGTCCTGATTTGCAGAGGCGGGAACACGCACATACGGAAGCTCCTCCTTGGCTATTGAAGATTTTTGCAGAGAAGCGCGCAGTCTGCGCATATACTCAAGACCAATCGGAGTCCGGAACATATTTTTGGCGATAAGAGTATTGTACAGCTTAAGCACCTTTGCGGTGTCATTAAGGTTCACTTGCCCCTCAAGATATTTCACCGCCTTTTTTTCGTTGACCGCGTCCTCATAATCCTTTTCGTCCTCAAACTGATAGCCGTTTACGACACAGCGTCTCATTTCCTCTTTATCTGCCATTCGCTTTTCCCTCCTCCTGCAAACCGACAGGTTCGTCCAAAAGACTGAGTCCGATACAGAGCTGTCCCGGATAATGCAGCAATGCCGCCACATAATTAAGCGCCTTTATATTTTTGGAATCCGCAAACAGTACATACAGCAAAACCACGCCGCCGAACATCAGCAGCACCGTCCCCGCGGCACATACAATCGCAAAAAGCCGTACCTGTCTTTTATATACCGCAACACATACCGCGCCTCCCGCTGTAAAAGCTGAAAGCAGACAGTATACGGCAGCGAGCGGAAAGAATTTCCCGTGAGCCGGACCGCATGTAATCCACAGATAAAACGCCGCGCCTCCGCCGAGCAGAACTCCGATTAAAAACTGGAGCGGCATTATTTTATTGGCACGGCCGAAGGCAAGAATATACAGAATATTTCCAACCGTCAAAAAGCACATGCAGATAATTATTTTTACTTCCGAATTCAAATCCGAACACATATCTCCCACGGCTCCCGCGGCAAGTCCGGCTATAACCATTTTTCCGTAGGCTCCGTTTTTTGAGCCTGTAATATAAGCGATTACTCCGGCTGCTACAAATGAAAGGCTTGCGACAAGCCTGAATATAACCATCATTATACCGTGTCCCAGAAGAGCCGACGTCGGATATGCAACCGCAAAAACCAGACAGATCAACGACATCAGCGCCGACCTTTCCATGCCCCTTATAACGCCTTTTATTCCGGCAGATTTTTCATCCCTCAAATTTAAAACCTCCCTATAACGGAAATACATTATGAATTGTAACATACAACGGAATATATTTCCACATTATTTAAACACAACCTGCGCCCAGTTGGCATTATAACTCCCTTTTTATTGCTTTTTCAACTGCTTTCATGTTATAATCTTCCAAAAATATCAACTATATTAAACAGGGAGGCATTTTGATGAAAATAAACAGCATTTGCGTTCAGGGCGGCTATACGCCCGGCAACGGCGAACCGCGTCAGGTTCCGATAATCCAGAGCACTACATTTAAATACGACACAAGCGAGGATATGGGAAAGCTTTTTGATTTGGAGGCAAGCGGTTATTTCTATACACGTCTGCAAAATCCCACCAACGATTATGTTGCCGCAAAAATTGCGGCGCTTGAGGGAGGAACCGCGGCGATGCTCACCAGCAGCGGACAGGCTGCCAATTTCTTCGCGCTTTTCAATATATGCGGCTGCGGCGACCACATCGTGTCCTCAAGCACGATTTACGGCGGAACCTTTAACCTTATTTCCGTCACGATGAAGCGAATGGGCATAGACGTGACCTTCGTAAGCCCCACGGCAAGCGAGGAGGAGCTTAACGCCGCCTTTAAGCCCAACACCAAGGCGATGTTCGGCGAAACCATAGCGAACCCCGCTCTCACCGTCCTCGATATCGAAAAATTCGCCCGATGCGCGCACTCGCACGGAGTTCCGTTAATTATCGACAATACCTTCGCAACCCCCGTAAACTGCCGTCCCTTCGAATGGGGCGCGGACATCGTGACCCATTCCACCACCAAGTACATGGACGGACACGGCGCGGCGGTCGGCGGAGCAATCGTTGACAGCGGCAATTTCGACTGGATGGCGCACGCCGACAAATACCCGGGGCTCTGCACTCCCGACGACAGCTATCACGGCGTGACCTACGCAGATCGCTTCGGAAACGCCGGAGCCTTTATCACAAAATGCACCGTTCAGCTTATGCGTGATTTCGGCTGCATTCAGAGCCCGCAGAACGCTTTTATCTTAAACCTCGGACTTGAGAGCCTTCATGTGAGAATGAAGCGTCACTGTGAAAACGGTCAGGCTGTCGCCGAATTCCTCGCGTCGCACCCGAAGGTAGCGTATGTCAATTACTGCGGACTTAAGGAGGACAAATTCCACGAATTAGCCGAAAAATATCTTCCGAACGGAAGCTGCGGAGTAGTTTCCTTCGGTCTTAAGGGCGGGCGCGAAGCCGCGAGCACCTTTATGAAAAACCTTAAGATGGCGGCAATAGAAACTCACG
>JAAVHB010000065.1 GCA_014799955.1 Butyrivibrio sp.
GAAAGGAAACAATCGACACGCGATCCCGAAACAGGACGCGCGGCAGACAAGGCTCGACCTCCGAGAACGACGGTATTTTGGGGCGCGAGCTTATGACCGTGGACGAATTAAAAATAATGAAAGACAACGAGTGTATTTTGTTCGTTCGCGGTATCTATCCGTTTTTCTGTAACAAGTTTATCATTGAGAAGCACCCGAATTACAAGCGGTTAGAGGATTCCGATCCCGATAACGCTTATCTTATCAAGGATATTGAAACGGTGAAAATCAATGATGAACCCGAAGCGGAAAGCGGTGAAAATATTTATTCCGAGCCTGTCGAGGACACGGAAAAAGAGGGCGGTGCTGCGGAAAATCCGAAACAATCTACCCGAAATTCTTCAAGTGAAGAGGTTCGCACACAAGATGATATAGACCGTTCTGTCACCATTGAAGAAATAATCGGCGGTAGGGTTCACACGGCAAATCCGCTGAAAGCGTTTCCCAAAGACCCGAAGTCCGGCACGGTCGCGGCAAGCCTTGACGATCTGGATATGGTTGTGACGGCAGAGCCGCATTTAAGACCTCCGTACACGGAAGTATCGGAGGAAAGTTATCTCGACGATTGGGATACTATCTGATTTTTCTATTTAACATTACTATTTTCAAAACCATTTTACAGGAGGATTTTACAATGAGAATTTTGAATTTTATCAAGAGCAAGGCGATCATGGCAAAGGCGGCTGTTATCGGATTTTTTCGCAATACGGCAAAGAATATCCGCGAGGATTTCACGCCGACAAAGGCACTTACAGATGCGCAGAGAGACGCGCGCAGAATTAGAACAGTGCGCAAAATGACTACGGGATTTATGCTGGCGTCCATGATGATGTCGGTGATGGGAGTTACCGCATTTGCCGAGGGTACGGGCGGCGGTGAGGGCGTGGAAACGTTCAACACCGTTGTTGAGTTTATCGTGGATTGGGTAGCGCGTATCGGCTTGGTTGTCGGTTTCATCGGCGCGGTACAGTTTGCACTCGGCTTTAAGGACGATTCCGCGGACGGCAAGACAAGAGGTTTGATGTGCCTCGCCTCCGGTTTTATCGTGTTCGCCGTTGCTAAGGCTTACGATATGTTCACGGTATAATCTTGTGAGATTTTATCAAGAGGAGCTGATGAAAAATGATTGAATGGTCTACTATTGAGGAATGGGTTAGAACGTGGCTTGATGTTATCAATTACACGTTCAACAACGCGATTGCCGTCCTCGGAGTATCACCTTTTAACAGCAGTATTCGGGTTATCGACACAGCAATGACGGCGGTCGAGGGCGTGGCTCTGGTAATGGTTTCAATGTTCTTTGCAATTCAGCTATGTAACGATACAATGTTGCTAAAAATGCAAAGCTATGAGCAGATATTCAAGCTGTTTTTCAAGTTCATTCTGGCAAAGGTTATCGTCCAGAACGCAAAGGGAATTATGGGTATCTTGTTCAATGGATTTAATTCCATAGCGGCAAGTCTGGGTGACGCGAATTACGGATTTTTGTCAAGGTTCGGAGTGGACGCGATAATTCAGCAGCCCGACAGCGGCGGATTTCTGAATTTGAATTATCTACTGAAATACCTTGAAACAATGCCGACGTTTTTAATCTTGCTCGGTGCTTGCTGGGTAATCAACCTTATACTTATAGGCAGACTTTTTGAAATAATCGTCTACACGGTTATATCGCCCATTCCCCTTGCAACGTTTGCAGCAGAGGGATGGCATGACAGTGCGAAGGCTTTCGTAAAGAGTTATGCGGCGGTTTGCTTGCAGGGTTTGGTGGTTATTGTGATGTTCTATGCGTTTTCACAGGTTACCGATCTGCTCGGCGGTTCGGATACCGTTGGAATTACGATTACGGCATTGGCTCTTGCGCTCGGTGTAGCAAAAAGCGGACAATGGGCGCGGCAAGCGGTGGGAGCATAGCGTATGAAAAAATTTAAACTCACAATGGAGGATTTGTACGCTTGGCTCTTTATTGGTGCGGGAGTAGGCTCTATCATTTACATAATCAGCAAGGTTATTGAGTGGACAAGCTGAACCGCTTTACATATACGAATATCCCTGCGGCGGCTGATCGCCGCAGGGCGGGAATGGAGGTTATTCCAATGGGTCTTTATGTTTTTATCGTATCACTTTTAGTGTTCGGTCTGGCGGGCAGCGCATACAGCGCTTACAAGATTTCGTCTGACGTGGAGCGCACGGAATTAGAGGATTGGGGGAATGAATATGATTGAAATTCGTATCCCGAAAGAGATCAAGAATTATCGTGAAAAGCTCTTTTTCGGGTTGACGTTACGGCAGTGTATTTGCGCGGGAGCGGCGCTGCTGGTATGCGTTCCGCTGTACATTTTCGGCAATAAGTTTTTGCCGCAGGAGGCGGTTTCGTGGGCGGTGATTCTGATCGCCGCGCCGCTGATGTTCGCGGGTTTTTTCCGCTACAACGATATGCAGTTTGAGCAGTTTGCGGTGGAATTTTTCTACCACTATTTCACACCGCAGAAGCGCGTCTATTCCTACGAACCTATTTTTATGGAGTTTCGTAACGCGTATTTATCCGATGAGCTTAAAACCGAAATCGAAGCAAAGGGCAGCAGATCGGATATGAGAAAATATTTAAGAAAGGCGGTTAAGCGCAAGAATGGCTAATGTAAACATAAACGATATTTCGCAGACAACGAGCGAGATCGCCGCCGATGATAATATTTCGGCGGCGGTTACGGAAAATATTCCGGAAAACAGTGAAAGCACTGTATTGGAAAATTCTACAACGGAGGTACATAACAATGAGCAAGCGCAGACGGAAGTTTCAGCAGCGGAACAGCCCGAATCTTCGGCAATATCGAGTGTTCCCGAAGAACATGAAGCCGCTGGAACCGAAGCAGCAGTTTCGGAAGTTTCAGAGGAAACAGGGATAAGCGGAGAGAGTTCGATTTCCGAGGGAACCGTTTCAAGTGGCACAACTGAATCGGTAATATCGGAGAGTTCCGGTGTTCCCGATACGGCTATGACAGCAAAAAATGCGCAGGCATTTCTGCTGTTGGCGGGAGTTTTCGGCGCGGTTATCGCGGCTATGGTCTTAAAGCGAAAGTTTCAAAAGGATAGGCGCAAAAAGACCGTGGATAAATCGCAGCTTACCGCAAAGGAACGCGACGAAATCCGACTTGCCGAAAAGAAGCGCAAAAAGGAAAAACAAAAGGTCGTTAAGAAAAAGCGTTCCGTGCCGCGCACTACACAGAAAACGCTCCCTTACAAGTGCGTATGCGACAATTATCTGATGAAAGTCGATGATAACAAGTACAGCAAGACCTATGTCTTTGAGGACGTTAATTACTCGATAGCAAAGCAGGAGGAACAGGAGAGTATTTTCCTCGGCTATTGCTCGGTGCTGAACAGCTTTGACACGAGCGCGGATATTCAGATCACCGTCCATAATAACCGCGTCAACAAGGACGAGTTTAACAGAATGGTTCTCTTGCGTTATAAGGGCAACGATTACGATC
Source organism: Butyrivibrio sp. (assembly GCA_014799955.1). Taxonomy (GTDB): domain Bacteria; phylum Bacillota; class Clostridia; order Lachnospirales; family Lachnospiraceae; genus Eshraghiella. Next base: position 3,528 of record JAAVHB010000065.1, read on the forward strand.
ACTATATCGACGTTTACAACGAAATGCTCAAGGACAAAATGGAGAAAGGGCAGAACGGCATTATCCGCAAGAAGTATCTGACGGTAACGTTGCAAGCCCCCGACCTCGAAACGGCGCGCGGTAAGTTCGGCTCTATTGATCTGGAGCTGACAAACGCTTTCAAGAAAATAGGCTCGGTGATAACGCCGCTGACCTCTAATGACAGAGTAAGGCTGCTCAAGGATATTTTCAAGAGCGTTGACGAGAAAATCCCCGAATTGTCCGAAAAGGACTTTAAGCGGCAGGCTGAAAGAGCGTACTGTTGTCCTGATTATTTCGAGTTTAAAAAGGACTATTTTATGTGGAACAACAAGTATGCTCGGACGATGTTCATCAAGGATATGCCGTCCTCGCTGAAAGACGATATGCTCACGGAGATCGCCAACACGAATTTGGACGTTATGATAACCGTGAATATCGCTCCGGTTGACCCTTACAAGGCACTGAAAATAGTCAATCATCAGCTTACTTCAATGAGAGCGAATAAACTCCAAGCGGAGAAAAAGGCTCTCCGTTCGGGGTACACGACTGACGTTATCAATGAGGATTTAAAGCATAGCCTTGTCGAAGCCGAGGAATTGCTCGACGATCTGAGAAGCAAGAATCAGAAGATGTTCTTGAATAACATCATCATTATGGTGACGGCTGACGATATTGACGAGCTGGATAACAGCACGGAGGCTATCGAGGCGGTTATCCGTAAGCAGTTATGCTCCGTTTCTACACTGAAATTCCAACAGGAAAAGGGGTTGCAGTCGGTGCTTCCGTTGGGAAATTGCACTTTAAAAATTCGGCGCACATTAACAACGGAAAGCACGGCGGTATTTCTTCCGTTCGCTGCAAAAGAAATTTCGCAGAAAAACGGAATGTATTACGGGCTGAACGCGATTTCAAACAACATGATAATTTTTAACCGCCTTATGCTGAAAAATCCGAACGGATTTATTCTCGGCTCTCCCGGATCGGGAAAAAGTTTCTCGGCAAAGCGCGAGATGTTGAACGTGTTCCTTGCTACGGACGATGATATTATAATCATCGACCCCGAGCGCGAGTACACCGACCTTGTGGCGGCGCTGAACGGCGAAACGATAAATGTTTCTCCCGCAAGTACCAACTACATAAATCCTCTGGATATGTCGCAGGATTACTCGGACGAGCAGTCGCCGTTGGTTATGAAGTCCGACTTTATTTTGTCGTTCTGTGAGTGCCTTGTCGGAAAGCAGGGTCTGACCGCAAAGGAAAAGGCAATTATTGACCGCTGTCTGACGAACATTTACGCGGAATATTTGCAGAATTTCGATCACGATAAAATTCCTACGCTGATGGACTTTTATGAGAACATCAAGGCGCAGCCGGAAGATGAGGCGCAGGGGTTGGCATTGTCGATAGAACTTTATATCAAGGGAAATCTGAACGTATTTGCGCATAAGACCAACGTCAACACGAGTAACCGCGTGGTTTCCTACGATATAAAAGACCTCGGAAAGCAGTTGAAAACAATCGGTATGCTGATCGTTCTTGATTACGTCTGGAACAGAATTACCGTGAACCGCGCGAGGGGCAAGAGAACGTGGATTTACCTTGACGAGATTTATCTGCTCTTTGCAAACGAGCAGTCCGCAAACTTCCTCTATGAATTGTACAAACGTGCAAGAAAATGGGGCGGAGTTCCTACGGGCATAACGCAAAATGTCGAGGATCTGTTGAAGTCCGAAACGGCGCGTTCAATGCTCTCCAACACGGACTTCGTACTGATGTTAAATCAGGCAACGAGTGACAGAATTCAGCTTGCGCGGCTTTTGAATATCTCGGATAATTTGTTGACGCACGTTACGAGTTCCGAGAGCGGCAGCGGTCTTATATGCTGCGGCGGTTCAATAATTCCGTTCGTTGACAAATTCCCGCATAACGAGTTGTACGATCTGATGACCACCAAGCTGGAGGAAGTCACGGACGATAGCGGAGGTGCGGCTGATGAAAATTCAAACACGGGTTGATCGCGATACCCGACCGGATAACATTGAGCGTGACAGCTTTTCCTCAAAGGTTGATGAGCGCGGAGTTGGCAATATTAGCGGCTTGAAAACCGCTAATAGCTCACAACGGGTAAAAACGACCTCTGCCCCTCGCGGTGGAAAAGGGAATAAGCGAAAGCGCAAGAAAAGAGCGAAAGCTGCCGAATTCAGAGAGGTACAGTCCGAGAACGAAAAGGCAAAATCCGATAAGCCCGAAAGTTCCTTGCATACCTCTGTTGATACAAATGTACATACCGCCGCTGATGAAGCGTCAAGCGGTTCATCGGGAAGTATGCGATTACCGCCGCGCTGTGGGAACGTCAAAGAAGATAAGCAAAAATCCAAACGTGAGAAATATAGTTCCGCGAAATTGGATAGCGACGGATCGGCGGCAATTGAAATGGTGCAAGGCGTTCAAGCTGCCGGAGGTGTGGCGGTGCAAGCTGGAGGAATCTTGCGTACCGCCGTTAAGGGCGGCGCGAACGGATTGGGCGGCATCAAGACCTTTGTTCAGCGCGGAGTGAATGTCGGTTCGATAAAAGATGTTGGGCGAATTGCAACGGCGGTCAACACTACCGTTGCCAATGCCGCCAAAGATACGGGACAGCAAATGCTCCGCACCAAGATTGACAAGTCCACAATTACCGATACGGGAACGGAAACTATAAAACAGGGTTTGACGGAATTACGGTATGCGGATAACGTGCGAAAGGTAGCTGTTAATACCGCTCACGGTATTTCAAAGCTAAAATTAAAGCCGCGTAAAAGCAAGTATGTCAATCAGCGGCTGATACGAAAAAATTCCAAGAAAGCCGCGAAAATTGCCGCCGCGAATATGCGGAAGATGATATTTTCAAAGGCAGGGCTGATCGTTCTCGGCGCGGCGGCGTTGGTGGTTATTTTAATCTTGCTGATAAACGGCATTGTTACGCTGCTGTGTTCGGTTGTAAGCAGTTTGTTTTCGTGGCTCACGCCGTCATCGGACAGCGCGGATAATTCTCAAACCGAAATAGAGGTGCTGAACGATTATCGCGCAGCGGTTGTAGAGTATATCGACGAAAAACAAGATGAGGTCGATAATATCGTCGACGGATTCGTTTGTGACCGCAGGAATTATTACCCCTATTCCGAAATATCCGAATTAAATCAGTTCGGAAATTCGGAAATTGAAATTGAGGATTACAACGAAATACTTGCCATACTCGCGGTAAAAAAATACCGTGAAATGGAGGGCGACGTCTCGGATATGGAGTTGAACTTCACCGCCGAGGAAATTGCCGAAACGATTGAACGGTTCTACACCTTTGATTATTCGTACAGCTATGGTCATTGCAGCGGTCGGGATTGTCAAAGGAGCGTAAGCGAGGTAGTTCATAATAGGGGTGAGGATAACGAATGGACTGAAATAGTGACAACCTATTATTGCGGCAGAAATCATCAATGGCTCTATGGAGAGGTCACGAATAAGCCGCTGAATGAGGTGCTTGATTCGTATAATTTCACCGATGAGGAAAAGGATTTGTATTCTATGTACCTTGAACAAATCAACATAATGACGGGAGGTTAAGATGTTTGACTATTTTAATAAGCATAAGCTGACATTTGATAATGACGTTTCCGAGCCAAAAAGAAAGCCAAAAAAGGACAAGGTGTTCATAGCGATTATGATCGTGTTTGCTGTTATCCTTGTGGTTGGGTTTGTTACAGGAGTTGGCACGGTGAGCAGCGACGGTAACATTGAAGAAAATTTCAAATTCCGATTCAATATTACCGACGGCATTTTTATTCTCGGACTCGTGATCGGGTATGTCGTTATGCACATTAGAAAGGGGCGAGGGCATTGACCGATAAGGAGAGGCGCTGTCAAGAGGAAATCGAGCGGTGCAGAACGAGCATAGAGCGGGAAAAACAGATCATCGAGAGTCATAAGGAGATGTTAAAAAACTCCGAAAAGCGAGAAACGGAACTTCTTGCTAAGCTCGAAGCCCTGAAACTCCAAGATTTGAAATCGCTGATAAGCAAGCGCGGATATAACATTGACGATTTGCGCGAGGCAATGATAGCAGGAGATTTCAGCAGCGTTGTCCCGCAAAATCCCGTTGAGAAAAGCAATGGGCAATCCGAAACTCCACCGCCGATAGCGGACAATATTCCGAAAGAGGAATACAAATCAAAATCCCATGAAGATGTTAATTCGTCAAAGGATAATAAATCGGTGGAACTTGCCGATATAAACCAACCGTCCGAAATGGACAATAACAATTGATTACAGAAAGGAAAATTGAATTATGATTTTTGCAGCTATTAAGAATGAGATAAAGGACGCACTTCTGTGCTTCTGTCTGGAGCAGTGTTCTACATATGGCGGCGTTGCCGTTGACGAAGTGGAGAACCTTGTAAATAAGGCGTTCGAGGTGTTTGGGAAAAATCCGAGCGGAATGATTGACCCCATTTCCTTGTATCGCTATCATCTTTACGCGGGCGAGCAGTATACCGATGAAATCCTGCCCGATGACATCAAGGAAAACGGTGTTATATGTGAACGCTGTCTGCACCTCGGAACGTTCCTCGCTAACGAGTATTCCAATAACACCGCCAAGATCATTACGCGCGGTTACGATGTGGTTTATGACCTTGACCGCGAGGAAATGCTTCTGCTTTACAGAGTGGTGTATTCTGACAACGACGTTGTGACGATCTACCGAGTAGAAACGGAATGGTTTGAGGATTTTGACGTGACGGAATTTATGCTCGACCTTACCGTACAGCTCGCAGCAAAGCTGAAGCAGAACGGCAACATTATTATCGGGGAGGTGAGATAATGTTTTTTTTGAGAATTAAAAGCAAGGTAAAGTTAGCAATGGTGCGCTTTTGCATGGCACAGCCGAATGTCGGTATCAATTATACCGCGCGTGAGGTGGAAAAACTTGTTGACAACGCATTTGCCACTCTTAACAGATTTACGGGTGTGACAGTTACTCCTGCCGCCGTGGAGGGATATACCTTGTACGCGAACGGAAAAAAGGTCGGAAAATCATTCCACGATCTTGCAAAAAATGTCGGAATTATTTCCGATTCCGCCGTATTTCTCGGAACTCTTTTTAACGAGGAAAAATCCGATGTTATCAGCGGAAAACAGATAACGCACTGCTACGATCTGTTTTATGATGACGCGTATGATGAAATTCGTATGGTGTACCGTGTTGAGATTTCCGATGATGATTTCACAGCGGTGTATCGCGCCGAGGTTTTCGGCTTTGAGAAATTTGATCTCTTTGATTTTATCCGCGCGGCAGCATTGCAGATCGCGGATATGCTGGAGAAGAAGCGTAAAAAGGAGGATTTTTAATGATAAGACTTATTATTTCGGAAAAGCCGAGTGTTTCCGCGTCCATTGCTTACTGTATCGGAGCAACAGAAAAGGTATCTCACGGAGATAATTTCTATTGGAAAGGCAACGGCTACATCGTTAGCAACGCTATCGGTCACTTGCTTGGTATCGGTATGCCCGAAGATTACGGCTATGAAAAGTGGGAACTTGCTACGCTGCCGCTTATTCCCGAAAATTTCAAGCTGTTTCCGCTGAAAGGCTACGGCAATCAGATCAAAATGCTCGGTGAGCTTATCAACCGCGATGATGTGAGTGAGGTCATAAACGCTTGTGACGCGGGGCGCGAGGGCGAGTGCATTTTCCGTTATATCTACAACTATTTCGGCTGCACCAAGCCCGTAAAGCGGCTCTGGATTTCCTCGCTTACCGACGAGAGCATTAAGCACGGAATGGCAAATCTGATCGAGGGTTACGAGAAAAATTCGCTCTA
>JAAVHB010000066.1 GCA_014799955.1 Butyrivibrio sp.
CAAATCCTCGCCCGCAACCGGCTCGATGCGCTGTTCCTCCTCGCCCTCAAGCTCGATTCCTTTGGCGTCCGTAAGCGTAAGTATCATTCCGTTTTCCCCGGCAAGCAGTTCGTCATAGCTTACCTCAAGTCCGATAATCCCCTGATTGTCGGCGCCCGTAAACCCAAGCACCTTTGACGCAAGCTGACCGAAGGGATAGGTTCTTCTGCTGTCCTCATCCACCTTCACGCCGTCAAGGTTGTACTCCCTTATCCTGTCCCCGACCTCCTTGGAGACGTTTGATTTTACCCTCTCCATTGAGGAAACCTTTTCAACATAGTAGCGTACCCTGTCCTCGCTCATTTCAAGCTCGTCGGTCAGTATACGGATTACCTTTTCCGGTTCGGTAAGCTGCGAATGTATCACCGACACCGTACAGACAGTCTTATTGTCCGCCAGAACAGTGCCGTCCGCGCTGATAAGCCTGCCCCTTGCCGCCTTTATTACCCTTTCTCTCTCATGGAGCGCCTGAGCCTTCGCGGATAATTCCTCCGACCTCCACAGCATAACATATGCCAGCTGCCCGCAAAGAAGCGCGGACAAGGCTATTACGGCAAGCGTGTATGCTCTTATCTTTTTTCTGTGAACCTTCAGTGTTCTCATATGCATACTCCGTAACTTATTTATTACAGTGTATTTTCATATGTGTTCACTTATTCTGCCGTTGTTTCTCCTTCCGGAGGATTTTGTGAGTCAATCCCCTCCTGCGAGGCGGCTGTCGGCTCCTCGGGAGAACCCGCTTCCGTCTCCTGACTGCCCGCGGGCGGTTCGGGAGGCAGCTCTCCCTCAGACGCCGTCGTTCCCTCCGGCTCAGGCATTTCAGGCTCGTTTCCTGTCTGTTCGGGAACAGAGGAATCCGGCGATGTGGGTTCATCCTGACCCGACTCGTTTTCGTTCTTTGTGGGCTTTTCACTGCCTACAATAACCAATTCGTTATCCGGCATAATAGGTCCCGACGGCTTGGTTGCAGTTTCCTCCAAATCCTCGGCATCTACATAAATATCCTTATCGTATTCGCCTGCGTTAGGTACTATTCCCATATACGGAAGAAGATTTTTGAATATATTCCTGCTGATTAACTGCGGTCCCCACGAGGAATCGTACTGCTCACACTCTGGAGCGTCCACAAAAACGTATACAAGTACCTCGGGATCCTCCGCAGGGGCAAATCCCATAAAGGAAACCCAATATTCCGATTTATCTCTGTCGGCCTTCTCCGCGGTTCCCGTTTTGCCGCCGATTGAATATCCGTCAATGTATGCGTAACCGCCTGTTCCGTACTCAACAACCGCTCTGAGCATCTCGCGCATTACGGCTGATGTGTCGGAGGATACTGTCTGGGTAACAAGCGTCGGCTCGACTCTTTTGATGGTATCTCCCGACTCCGAGCGTATTTCTTTAAGCAAATGCGGCTGATAATAATAGCCTCCGTTGATTATTGAAGCAAAATTCGCAGCCATCTGCACCATTGTCACATTAAGATTCTGTCCGAAAGCATTTGTGACAAGGTCAACGTCCATCATATCCTCTCCTCTGATAAGACCGTTCTCCTCCGAAGGAAGGTCTATTCCGGTCTTACCGCCGAATTTAAATATACGAAGATAATCACTGAATGTCTTTGCGCCTATCTGCATACCTATCTGCATGAGCGCGTCGTTGCAGGACTGGGCAAGAGCCATGGATAGAGTCAAATCCCCGTGTCCTTCACCGCCGTTGCAATGGATAACGGCCGAATTGTATATTCCCTCGCCGTCACAGGTGTAAATATCCTTTAAATCCACCAGTCCCTCATCAATAGCCTCAGCAATCGTGAAAGTCTTGAAAACCGAACCCGGCTCATAAATGGACGAAACGCAGTAATTGCTCCATACACCGTACATTTTATCTACGGTTTCCTCGTCCGTAAGCCCCTCAAGCTCTTCCTTAGTATAAATCGAAGACAAATCTCTCGGACTGTTCAGGTCAAAATAAGGATAGTCCGCCATAGCGAGTATTTCTCCGGTATTGGGGTCCATAACCACAACCGAGGAGCTTTTGGTTTTGATTACATCGTTGAACTCCTTAAGTGCCTGCTCGACTATATTCTGAATCGTATAGTCAATCGTAGTAACTACCGTATTGCCGTTTATTGCGTTTTTAACCGTCGGCTCATAGCTGCTGTCGTTGATATATCCGAAAATACGCCCGTTGGTTCCCGAAAGCTCGGAATTATACTGTCTTTCAATACCAAGCTCTCCCGAATGCCCACTGTTTGCAAAGCCAAGGACGTCACAGGCAAGAGAGCCGAAAGGATACGTCCTTTTGTATTCCTCCTCAAACCATACGCCATTGATATTGGATTTTTTGGCGTTCATCGCCTCGTTAAAAGGTTCAATATCCTCTTTTTTCAGTTCAAGAAGAAGCCTTTTGTAGGAGCTTACCGTCTGCTTCTGCTCTTTTTTCTTTACATTCTCGTCTATAAAATCGTTAAGCTCTTTCTCGTCTATATCAAAATGCTCGATAAGCGCCTTGACAGTCGGCTCCCTGTATTTTTCGTCTGACAAAAGAACCTTGGCGTCCAGTATAAGATTGTAAACCTTGGTGCTGTATGCGAGAATCGTCCCGTTCCGGTCCGTAATATCGCCCCGCCTCGCGGGAATCGCTCTGCTGTCGTACTTGAAATTATCGTATACTGCTTTGGAGTAATCATTTCCCTTGCTGAGATTAATCCTTATGATTTTTATTGACACAAAAATAAGGAGAAGCGTTACCACCCCGAAAATGATTAAAAGCTTTCTCTGCATACGCACTGTGAATTTATTGCTTTTACGTCTCTTGGGTGACATAGCTTCTCCTTAGATAAATACGATATGTTCAGTTGTTGGGAACTTCCGAAAACTGCATCACATATTCGCTTTCTCCGCTTTGGTATTTGATAATCTGGTCCTCCGACGCATAAATCATTCCCAACTTGTCCGTTGCTACATTATAAATATAATCGTAGTCAATCGATGTGTCAATGAAAAGTTGCTTCTGGTCATTGCTCTCCTTAAGCTCTCCAAGCTCGCTCTGCAATGCCGAGATTTCCTTTGCGTTGTTGCTTTTTGCATTGGTAAGCGTTATATATTTTGCAAACGTAAAAAGCATAACTGCCATAGCCCCCACTATGAGCAGTGTGAAAAGACCCCCTATTCTGGTGGCCTTTGCCCTGTTCTTCTGAACATTACGCTCTGTACGCCTTCTTTTTATCTCCTCCTCCGTAAGCTGCTCCTGTCTTCTGGGTATCCTTACCGGAACCTCCGTAAGCCTCTTCGGAGCGGCGCTTCCCTGTATGTAACCCGCGCCGTATATCCTTTCCTTCATTTTTCAACCTCCCTGTTTCACAAAAATATCCTTCGTTCAAAAATCCTGAGCTTTGCGCTCTTTGCCCTCTTGTTTTCCTCAAGCTCCTTATCCGTCGGAACTATCGGTTTTCTGGTGATAACCTCTCCCTTGGGCTTTCTGTTGCACACGCACACCGGAAAATCCGGCGGGCATACGCAGGTATTCACATTATCCCTGAACTTGTTCTTTACAATCCTGTCCTCAAGCGAATGAAAGGTTATTATGCATAATCTCCCCCCGTCATTAAGAAGCTCTATCATTTCGTCGATGGTGTTTTCAAGCACCTCCAACTCCCTGTTCAACTCGATTCTGATTGCCTGAAAAGTTCTTTTAGCGGGATGTCCTCCCACAGCTCTTGCTTTTGCTGGAATTGCCGTCCTGATAATGTCCGCAAGCCGTCCTGTCGTTGTTATACGCCCATCCTGTCTTGCTCTTACAATGTGTCTTGCGATATTTCCGGCAAATCTGTCCTCCCCGTAATCACGAATAACCCTGCAAAGCTCGGCTTCGCTGTAATCATTCACAATATCCTCGGCAGTCATGCCCATACGCCTGTCCATTCTCATATCAAGAGGCGCGTCCTCCTTATATGTAAAACCCCTCTCCGATGCGTCAAGCTGATAGGAGGAAACCCCTATATCAAGAAGTATTCCGTCAACGCTCTGTATTCCAAGTTCCGAAAGTACCTTACCGATATTACTGTAATTATCCCTTACAATAACAGCCCTGTCCCCAAACGGCTCCAGTCTCGCGGCTGCCGCGCTCACGGCATCCCCGTCCTGATCGATTCCGATGAGCTTTCCATCCTGCCCCAGACGTTCGCATATATGATATGAATGACCTGCGCCACCAAGAGTCCCGTCAACATATATGCCGTCCGGCCTGATATTAAGTCCCTCAATCGTTTCGTCAAGAAGAACCGATTTGTGCATAAATTCCATAAATTTATCCCCTAAACCTTATATGGAAAATCCAAGGCTGTCCATATTTGCAGCAATTTCGTCAATATCGTTCTCGTACTCACTGTTGACCTTATCCCAACGTTCCTTACTCCAAATTTCAATTCTGCTGGCAGTTCCTACAAGAACAACATCCTTATCAAGTCCGGCGTATTCCCTTAAAACCGCCGGAAGTAATATTCTGCCCTGTTTGTCAAGCTCGCACTCCGCAGCTCCCGCAAGGAGAAATCTTGCAAATTTACGGGCATTCTGGTTGGTGATAGGCAGTGCTCCGAGCTTTTCCTCGAATACCTTCCATTCCTCGTCGGCATAGCCGTAAAGGCATTCGTCAAGTCCCTTTGTGACAACGAAGGAATTCCCAAGCTTCTCACGGAATTTGGCAGGTATGATAACACGTCCCTTGGTGTCAATAGAATGGCTGTACTGACCCATGAACACTGCTACCACCCCCTCTTTTGACGGATTTTACTTTGAAATCCACCACTTCATCCCACAATCTAACACAAAGTCACACTTTTTACCACCTGTAAGGCTATTCTAGCCCATTTTCACCCAAATAGCAAGGGAAATTTATAAAAAAATGAAAAAAACGCCCCCTGACCGAATCCGAAGATTCAGCCAAGGGACGGCTCTTTCATGAAATACACTGCCCGATTATTTGATTTTACATATGAAGTGGGGGATTTTCCCAAAAAAACTCCGAAAAAACGTCACAAATGTTCACCGATGATGTATTTCGGGATATTTTTTATAAAAAAGCCTCTATATCCTCCGCCGTATAGTTTTTTGACTTCAGGACAACAGTATTTTCCCGGAAAACCCCGTCAATTATCCGACGCTCCAAAGCCCTTCTTCTCTCAAGATGTAAAATCAGCCCGTCAAGTCCAGTCAGCGCGTGTTCCTTTCCGTACGGCGACGCCTCCAGAAAAGCGGCCATCATCGGGAACCACAGTTCGTTTCCGTTATCATCCGAGCGTTCTTTCCTTATAACATCTATCGAGCTCCTTATATCCTCCGCGTCAAGATAAATAACAGTGTACGGCTTTCCGTTCAGAACATTCTTTAGTCTTTTGTAAAAATCAAGGATTTCGCCGTCGTTCATCTTAAGATACAGCATCTGGTTTTCGATTATGTTCTGGAAGATGGAGCACTCGAAAATCTGCCCCTCTCCGTTCCATTTCCCGAATCGCTCCAGAATCACATTTTCAAAAGCTTCTCTGTCCAGATTCCCGTTATAGATTTCATAGCGCTCCATATTTTTGTGAAAACCCGGAATATCCGTCAGAATCTGTGTATAGCATATAATCCTGCGCTCTCCCTCAACGACGGTCTTTTCCTTGATTTCCGCGCTCAGCGAGGGATACTCAGCCAGAATACCGTTATACTGTTCTTCGTTTACATAAGCGCACCACGCAAGCTCCACAGGAGAATAATCGCCCTCGTGAAAAACTTTGCAGCCGCCTAATCTATCGGCAAGCCGACGCACAAGCGTGGTTTTTCCGGAGCCCTGCAAACCCTCAACAAAATAATTATTTCCGCTCATTGTCACTCATCTTCCGAATCCTCTGTATCCGCACCTTCACCGTCTGTACTTTCCTCCGAAACGCCGCTGCCATTGCCGGATTCCTCTTCCGATGCACTGCCTGTATCCTCCGAGGCTTCCGCCGTGTTCTCTCCTTTTTTCTTTCTGGGCGGTATGGGATCAATCTGCGCAGGTTTGCCCTTAAGCCTTATGTGCATCACGATTACAAAAACAAGCACCGCTGCCGCCAGTACGGCTGAAAGCACCTGAGATACCGCAATTTGTCCTATGCGGAGCTGATCCGTTCTGAAGCTTTCGATTACAAAACGGATTACGCCGTAACCGATAAGATAGCGGCAGAAGGTCTCCCCGTAAAATTTCTTTTTGTCTCTGAAAATAATCAGCAAGATAATCAAAAGCAGATTAAGCATGCTTTCGTACAAAAAGGTGGGCTGCACCTGAACGTACTGCGCGCCGTTTACGGTCACGGTTATCGCCTCGAGCGCATTGGGATTGAGCACTCCCGTGCTTGCGTCCGCAAGCGGTATCCTCATGGCAAAAAGACTGTCCGTGAAGGAGCCGAACGCCTCCCTGTTGAAGAAATTTCCCCAGCGTCCGATAATCTGTCCGGTTATAAGACCGAAAACAGCCGTGTCCGCGAATCTCCAGAAATTAATCTTCTTGATTTTGCAGAAAATAACCGCCACAAGAGCCGCGCCGATGATGGAGCCGTAAATAGCAAGCCCGCCGCCCCTGAGATTAAAAATCTCCAGAAGATTATCCTTGTATGTATCCCATTTAAAAGCAACATAATAAAGCCTTGCGCCCACAACTCCGCCGAGAATTCCGAAAATCGTGTAATCGACATAGTCGTCCACCTTCTGTCCGGTCCTCTTCGCCTCGCGGTACGCCACAATCGCGCCGAATATCATTCCGAGCGCCATTGTTATTCCGTAATAGGCAATTTCAAACTTTCCGAAAAGCATAAAGCTTTTGCCAACCTCAATCTCAAAGCCGAGATTGGGAAACTGTATCGGTCCCATATTTATTTAACTCCTTCTTTCTTTTTCCAGAATAAACTCCATTCATTGTAATACAAAACCCCTCAAATATCAACTTTCAATTAAATTTATTGTATTCGCTTCCTGTTTGTGGTATTTTAATTAGAGAAAAAATACCGGAACAGTCTTCGGGTATACCACTATGCGCCAGAGTGCGGCGCAATATCAAGGAGAACATATAATGAAACTCGGAATCGTAGGACTGCCCAACGTGGGCAAAAGCACACTTTTTAATTCGCTGACAAAGGCGGGAGCCGAATCGGCAAACTACCCTTTCTGCACAATCGACCCCAACGTGGGCGTCGTTTCCGTTCCGGACGAGCGTCTCGCAAAGCTCGCAAAGCTTTACGACTCGGCTAAAATCGTTCCGGCGGTAATAGAATTCGTGGACATTGCCGGACTTGTCAAGGGAGCCTCAAAGGGCGAGGGCTTGGGCAACCAGTTTTTGTCACACATCAGGGAAACAGACGCGATAGTACATGTCGTAAGATGCTTTGAAAATACCAATATCGTCCATGTTGACGGCTCAATCAATCCGCTCAGGGATATAGAAACGATTAATTTCGAGCTTATTTTTTCGGATATAGAAATTCTCGAAAGAAGAATCGCCAAGGTTTCAAGGGGCGCCCGCAACGACAAGGCGCTCGCCAAGGAGCTTGAGCTTCTCACCGGCATCAAGGAGCATCTTGAAAACGGCAAGTCCGCGCGCTCCTACGTTCCCGATGACGACGATATGAAGGCGCTTATGGCAACCTACGATTTGCTTACCGCAAAGCCGGTAATCTATGCCGCCAACGTAAGCGAGGACGACCTTTCCGACGACGGAGCCTCCAATGAATTCGTAAAGCAGGTACGGGATTTTGCCGCTGAAGAAGGCAGCGAGGTTTTTGTCGTATGCGCTCAGATTGAGGAAGAAATCTCGGAGCTTGACGATGATGAAAAGAAAATGTTTCTTGAGGATTTGGGACTCTCCGAATCGGGACTTGACAAGCTTATAAAGGCAAGCTACAGCCTTTTGGGGCTTATCAGTTTCCTTACCGCGGGCCCCACGGAAACAAGGGCATGGACAATAAAGAACGGAACCAAGGCTCCCGGCGCCGCCGGCAAAATCCACAGCGATTTCGAACGAGGCTTCATAAAGGCCGAGGTCGTATATTATCAGGATTTGCTTGACTGCGGCACATACGCCGCTGCCAAGGAAAAAGGACTTGTCGGCATCGAGGGCAAGGAATATGTCGTAAAGGACGGCGACGTGATTTTATTCAGATTTAACGTCTGATGAATTGATAACTATGAGGCAGCAATCCTGCCCGCCGTCAAACTCAACCGTTCCGTATCCGTCAAGCAGCTCATTGCTTATGCATCTGGAACTTCCGGGCTTTAATGTATATCCGTCTAACGGATACTTAAAGCCCTTTAATTTTATTCCCGTAACCTCTCCCGCAAAAGTGACAAAGGAAATATACTTCTTTCCGCACTCGCTGCGGCTTACCGTAAACGGTTTGTTTTTGAGGAAAACAATGTTGCTCCTGTCTATTATTCTGGCATTCAGCCCTGCGTCAAGCGCAATTTTAAGATTGTGAATACTTGCAAGAAGATGGTCAAGCCTTCCTCCCGTAGCACAGAGTATGTCCATATCGCCGCCAAGCTTTATCGCCTCGCGCACCGCGCGCTCGGTATCGGTATCGTCCTTTTCGGGCTCAAGCTTTATAACCCTCGCACCGTTTTTCAGATACTCTTCAATGTCATCCGTCCCGTGAGTATCCATATCTCCGACTATCAGATCAGGGCGGATTCCGAGCTTTTCTGCATAGGAAAGCCCGTCATCAACGGCAATCACATAGTCGTAGTTTTTTTTGTTCTGCGATAAAAAGGAAACGGCAAACTCGTAATCAAAGCTGCCGCCCGTTATAATAAGAGTCCTCATTCCTCTATAACCTCAAGAAAATCCTTCACATTCCGCTCAATATCCCCGCAAAAAACTGCCGAGCCCGCCACAAGTATGTCCGCGCCGCTTCGCAGTATTTCCGAAGCATTTGAAACGGCAACGCCGCCGTCTATCTCTATAAGAAAATCAAGTCCCGTTTCGTCCCTGAGCCTTGAAAGCTGTTTCAGTCTTTCGCACGAGCCTTCAATAAATTTCTGTCCCCCGAATCCCGGATGAACGCTCATAAGAAGCACCTGTCCGGCATACGGCAGATACGGTTTAAGCCTGTCCACCGGAGTTTCGGGATTAAACGCAAGTCCGGGAACCGACCCGAGCTCCTTTATTTCCTCAAGAGTTCCCCTCACGTCCCCGCACGCCTCAAGATGTACCGTTATAATATCCGCTCCCGCTTCCCTGAAATCCTTAATATATCTTTTCGGCTCAGTCACCATAAGATGTACGTCGAAAATCATTGAGCTGTGCGGACGCAGGGACTGTATTACCGGCATTCCGAAGGAAATGCTCGGTACGAAAATTCCGTCCATAACATCGATATGGAGGTATTCCGCTCCCGCCCGGCTGACAGCCTGTATCTGCTGTCCCAATATATTAAAATCAGCTGCCAGAATTGAAGGCGCAAGATATTTTTTCATTAATATTTTCTCCTGATTTTCATCTCGTTATAAAGCCCGACATATATATCGTAGCGTATGCGGTTAATCTCTCCGTTGTCAACGGCTTTTTTAACGGCACAGTCAGGCTCTTTCACATGAACACAGCCGTTATAGCGGCATTTTCCCTCGTAAGGCAGAAATTCGTCAAAATACATACGCAGTTCCTGCGCCTCGATGCCCGTACATTCAAGGGAAGTAAAGCCCGGCGTATCCATGATGTAGGTGTCCTTTGCCACATTGAATATTTCAGTATGGCGCGTTGTGTGACGGCCGCGGTTGATTTTGGCGCTTATCTCCCCAATCCGGGAATTCGCCTCCGGAAAAATGGCGTTTAATATAGAGGATTTTCCGACTCCCGACGGTCCCGCGAGCGCGGTTGTCTTGCCGAGCAGCATTTCCCGGATCCCGTCTATCCCTTCTCCGGTAAGCACACTTGCGGTGATTACCCTGCTGCCGCAGCCCGCAAAAATACCGGCAAGCTCTGCCGCTTTGTCCGCTTCAAGCTGGTCGCTTTTGTTGAAGCATATCACCGTGTCTATGCCGTTTTGCCCCATCGTAACAAGAAAACGGCTGAGAAGATTGAAGTTGGGCTCGGGTGAAAGAGACGCAAAAACGACCAGCGCCTGTTCGATATTTGCCACCGCCGGTCTTATTAATTCGTTCTTTCTGGGCAGTATACGGCTCACATTTCCCGTATGCTCCGCCCCGTTTATTATGTCAATCTCAACGTCGTCCCCGACAAGGGGCTTTATGCTGTTGTTTCTGAAAACACCCTTGGCATTACATTCGTACACACCGGAATCTCCGGTGTGTACGTAATAAAAACCTGCTATTCCTTTAATGATTTTGCCCCGCATACGACCTCAGCCTGTTTCACATTTTATAATTCCCGTATATTCCGCAAAGCATCACATTACTTTATTGTAATTGAGGTACCGGCAGTCGTACCAATCCACGAACCGTCCACATTTCCGTCTCCGTCGATATCGTACTTGACTTCCGCATATGCCGTTCCTGACCCTTCGACAAAGCCATTAATATTCTTATCGACATGTTCGCTCAGGTCAAAAGCACCATGATTCATAAGATCGACATAGCTATCGAAGTATACCGTAGAAACCGGCTTGGTGGTCTCATTGCTGTCGGTCACCTTAATCTTTACCTCTATCTTACCGGTATAGTTGCTGTCTATCTTTTCGCTCAGAACATCCCACACGGAGGTTATCTCGATTTCTCCTACAAATGTGTTATACGCTTCCGTCTGCTCCTCGGTTGTTTGCTCCTCTGGGGGTGCTTCCGTTGTCGGCGCGGGCGTCGGTGCCTCTGTGGGCGCTTCTGTTGTCGGCGCGGGCGTCGGTGCTTCCGTAGGTGTTTCCGTCGGCGCGGGTCCCTGACTTACAACAAGGATTATTACGCTTTCTATCGGTGCCTGCTCTCCAACGGTAGGACCTCCCTGTGAAATAATCTTGCCCTCGGGAACATCCTCGTTATTTTCGTATTCGCGCTCAATATTTGTAAATCCGAGTCCATTGAGCTCCGCTACGGCATCCTCAAGAGTATCTCCTTTTACATCGGGAACCACCGCAACCTGCTGTGTTACTCCTCTATATATAGTTACGGTTACGGAATCTCCGCTCTTTACGCTTATTCCCGCAACAGGGTCGGTTGCCGCAACAAGTCCGACCTTGGACTCGTCATCCGTCTCCTCAAACGTGTAAGTCGGCTTAAGATTCTTGTTCCTGAGCGTGGTATCCGCCGACGCATGGGTGTCACCGATTACATTAGGCATTTCAAAGGATTCCATTCCCTTGCTTATATATACGATAATTGTGGTATTCGGCTCAACTTTCTCTCCGGCGTCCACACTCTGTCTGAAAATCTGACCCTCGGGATAAGCGTCCGAGTACTCGTCGCGGCTGTTTATTCCGAGATTCCTGTCCTTAAGCTTATCCTTAGCGGCATCATAGGTATCTCCGAGCAGATTGGGAACCTCTACGAGATTGTCCTTGGGTGCCTCCGTCGTTACGGCAGGCTTGGTGCTTGAACTCGAATCTCCCGAGAAAAGCTTTACCATTTTTATAATAACGATAATTGCAATAACAAGTATTATCACACCGACCGCTATTCCCAGAATCGTAATTATCTTATCGATTTTTCTGGACGCGGGCAAATCGTCGCCTTCATAGTCGTCGTCATCCGAAACCATTTCGGCATTGTCATTCTCTTCGTAATTCTCCGGCTCGGCTGATGCCTCCTCCTGTAAATCGGAGCTTTCACCGCTCTCCGCCCTGCCTGAAGCAATTGCGCTCAGGCCGTCCGCAGACGCCGTTTTCTGCGACGCCCTCTGGCTTATCTCCGCCAAATCGTCGTCGCCTATCATCTGTGTCGCTCCTCCGGGCACTATCGCCGAAGAAATCACGACAAAATCCTCATC
This sequence comes from Butyrivibrio sp., assembly GCA_014799955.1. Lineage (GTDB taxonomy): Bacteria > Bacillota > Clostridia > Lachnospirales > Lachnospiraceae > Eshraghiella. The sequence goes on from JAAVHB010000066.1 coordinate 11,980, forward strand.
CGGAGTAACAAGCGAGCGCTTGAGGTCCGCGATAAGGTCGGTAGCGTTCTGATATCTTCTGTCGGTCTTTTTCTGAGTACATTTAAGTATTATTTTTTCGACGCTTACGGGAATCTCCGTCACATATTTACGGGGAGAAACCATATCGTCCTGTATGTGCTGAAGCGCAACCGCAACAGTGGTATCGCCCTCAAAGGGTACTCTTCCGGTAAGCATTTCAAAAAGCATGATACCAAAGGAGTATATATCGCTCTTTTCGTCGCTGTAGCCGCCCCTTGCCTGCTCGGGAGAAATATAATGAACCGAGCCCATCACGGACGAATTAATCGTATTGGAGGATGCGGCTCTGGCTATTCCGAAATCGGTGACCTTGACCTTGCCCTCCTTGGAAATAATTATGTTCTGAGGCTTGATGTCCCTGTGCACGATATGATGCTTATGAGCCGCCTCGATGCCCTGAGCGACCTGAATCGCGATGCTGACAGCCTCACGCACTCCGAGATTGCCCTTTTTTTCGATATATTTCTTAAGGGTGATTCCCTCGACAAGCTCCATTATTATATAATATATTCCGTCCTCTTCACCGACGTCATATACATTCACAATGTTGGCATGCATAAGTCCCGCTGCCGACTGCGCCTCGGCGCGGAATTTGGATACAAAATTCCTGTCCTCGACAAACTCGGGCTTGAGAACCTTGATTGCCACATATCTGTTCAGCTTGTGGCATTTGGCTTTATATACGTCAGCCATTCCTCCGGTCCCGATTTTCTCGAGAATCTCATATCTGTCTGCCAAAAACATTCCCTCTCTTAACATAAAACCTCCTAAAATTATCTTACGATTCTATAATAATCAATGAAATATTGTCTTTTCCGCCATGTTCGTTTGCCAAATCCACAAGATTTCTCGCCTTGTCGCTTATTTCGCGCCTGGAGGAAAGCACAGAGGCTATCTGCCCGTCCTCCACCATATTGGAAAGTCCGTCCGAGCACATAAGGATTATCTCGTCCTTGCCAAGCTCCACCTCAAAAAAGTCCGCCATAACCTCCTCGGCGCCGCCTATTGCCCTTGTTATGACATTCTTGCGCTCATGGGTTCTCGCTTCCTCTCTGGCAATGGTTCCGTTGGTCACCATTTCTTCTACAAGAGAATGGTCCCTCGTAACCTGACGAAGCTCGTCGCTTAGGATATACAGCCTGCTGTCTCCTACATTTGCAACATAAACAGACCTGCCTATTATCGTGGCAGCCACAAATGTAGTCCCCATTCCGGTATAATCCGGCGATGTGGCGGCCAGCTCGACAAGCTTGCCGTTCGTATATTTAATTGCGTCCGAAATCACCGTTATGGGATTGTCGCTCTTTGCCGACCTGACTTGCTCGACAAAGGTCTGAACCGAAAACTTGGATGCCAAATCTCCCGCCTTGTGACCTCCCATTCCGTCAGCCACAATAAACAGGTTCGGCAGCTTACCCACCGGCTTGCCGGTGCAGTAAACATAATCCTGATTAATACTCCTTGTTTTGCCCACATCCGTTAAAGCGTAAGCTTCTATCATTTCTGCTCCTTTAGATGTTCCACGCAGCAGCTTTTCCTTGGCCGCCCGCAGGCGCCGTCCGTATATCTGCCCAATACTCTTATTATAATACCTGAATATTTTAACACAACAAAAAGTAAAGGACAAGTACAATATTCCGTGCCTATAAAATTTATTTCTCATTGCCATGCCCTTTTATAAATTCAGACTCTTTCCTTGCGTACTCTTTCGCGTCCTTCAGAATATCCTTCCATTTTTTATTATATGAGACTATTTTAACACCGTATTCGCACACGGGAAGCCTGCCCGCCCACCTGTACGCTATTTTAAGGGCTTTTTCCCTGCTTCTCGTAAATTTGCAGCCTCCCCACATTTCGACCACCCTTGTAGGAACAAGCCTGTTTTGAGAAACTACAGTCCTTTTCCGGCTGTCGCCGGCATAGGACCAGAATACATTATCTATCGCCCGCAAATGCGCCACCCTGTACTGATCCTTTGTTTTCAAAATATAAATACCGTTGTCCGCGCTCACGCTTTTCACCCGCTTTCTCATAATAAGTCATACCGTAACCGCCGTCCGCTTTCACGCGCTTTTTATATTCCCTCCGGCGTTTTGGCGCTCAAAATCCGCCTTCATGCGCAAGAAATTCTTCCTCTGGTCCGTAAGATATGTGTCGTTGCTTTTCGCGTAGTCTTTCAGCCAGTCGTCCAGATTCACATCGTTTTGATATGAGTAAACCATCATAGCCAACAGTGAGGGGCGGTTTTTATCCGACAGAAGCTTTGAACCGTCCTTAATTGTTTTTACCGTCAAGTCATCCAGGGATTCCTCGTAAAACTCCATATCCTCATGAAGCGCGTCAACGTCCGTATCAAGGACTTCCGCTATGAAAGCTTCCAAATCGGTCTGTTTTTGGCCCTTCCTATCAATATGTAAAAATTCCTTGAGAAGACTTTCCAGAATCTCGAGCTTTCTGACGATGACTGTTTTATCCTTGGTTGATCTGTTTCTGTCAATATCGCTGAAGGATTCGCCGCCGAATTTCCTTTCGGACAGCCTGTTTCGCTTAAAGCTTCTTATAAATTCCGCAAAGCTGCCGTCCTCAATCCCAAGCGCCGTGAATTTATCAAACAAGGTGAACCAGATAAAAGAGTCTTTTGACGTGAATATATCGTTGAAGCAATCGTCGTAAACCGCTTCAAGTCTGTTTAAATTGTCATTCAGCCTGTCAAATTCCTGCCTCGAAGAATTTTTGTTCAGAAATTCTCCCATTTTTCTGCTCTGCTTCTGCCATTTATCCAGATGGAACATACACATAACGGATTCCGTCACGATTCTTTCGATAGTTCCGTTATTTCTTTCCATTTCCTTATAGATGTCATTTTTGAAGAATTTATTGTTCAGTGAAATTCTTTTCACCTCTTTTGCGATATTATCCATAAACGTAACCGCGTTCTCGGATGCGTTCATGGATTTCTGCTTGTTGTAGCGTCTGATATGATACCCTATTTCCTCGTCCGTACAGTCCAGATGCTTGACCATGTCGATTTTATAATTATTGAATTTTTCCTTCAGCTCAACGGGCAGGTCACTGTAATATTTCCCGCGCAAATCATACTCCACAAGCTCATATGCATAGCTCCCGTATTCGTCCTTTACGATATTCCCCTCAGAATCTCTTTTGACCGACTGATACGCAACCGTCGGAAATTCCAGATTTTTCCCTAATTTAAAGCCTCCGTTAAGATACAAATTAAGCGTCGTCAGCCTTTGCAGACCGTCAATTACCCAAAGTATCACTCCGTTATCGGTAAGCTGCTCGCACACCTTTATGGAATCGATATCCTCATCCTTAAGAACGCTGACAATCAAGCCCTCCATATCGCTTACGCTCCACCTTCCGGGCTTCCTCTGCAGCGGATGGTCCTTTCTTAATTCGCCTCTCTCAAACATATTCTGAACGCTGGAATTCATCAAAGCGTCCTTTACTCTTTTGTCTCTTACCAAATCCATTTCTCTTCCTGCCTTTCCCTAAAACAACACCGATATATTCTCGTATGAGCGGATACCTCTCAGCGCGTCCGCGTACTCCTTCTGCGTTATATTAAGCATATCGCGAATCTCACCCGCTTTGTATGAGGCGGCTAAAAGACGTACAACTCTTTGCTGGCGTTTGGACAACCTGTCAAGATATTTTTCGATTTTAGAGGAGCTTTTGTTTTCTTCTCCGAATATCTCTTTTTCGATGTCAAAGCTGTCCGTAATCGTATCTCCCAAGGTTAAGGTTTCATCATCTCCGACCGGCATATCAATCGAAAGCGACATTCTGTCAGCCCTGCGCTTTTGCGTATTCCGCCTTGTCATTTCCGTTTTGATTTTATTAAACAGACAAGAATACAAAAAAGCGTCAAACGGCTGTGAATTATCGTATCGCTTCAAGGCCTTCGTAAAAACCTCATTCGCAAGCGAATAAAAATCGTGCGTGTCCTTGTCCGTCAGTCCGCCGAATCCCGACAGTATCCTGTCAACTATTCCGTGAAGCTTTTTTGCGTTATCCGCATAATAGGCATAAAGTATTTTTTCCATATTGCTTTCCGTTCCTTTCTTATAAAATATGATACCTGTATTTTTCTTTTTTCATTTTCTTAGTGTAATTATAGAACATTTGTTCGATGTTGTCAATATGATACTAAACATTTGTTCGTTTTTTATTTTTATCGGCTTCTCTCAAAAATAAAAGTTAGCATAAGGGATACCTTTTATATAGTATCTCTTTTATTGTCCAATAAAACGGATAGCCTTTTTCGGTTATTTTCAAAACCAAATGCAGAAATATTAATCGGGAACACAAATCCAAAAAGGAGGAAATTCAACGAATGAAAAAAGATTATCAAACGGATTACACGAAATTCGGAGGAAAGGTTTACGCTTCGGATTTCGACACCACCTATCCGAACGGAAAGATTGCGGAAAGAATCACGTACGACATCAAATTTGATGAGGAATGCAGAAAAAACATAGCGAACAGAATCAGGATGAATTAACGGAGGTGCGGCATTTGGACAAAAAAGGAATTTACATAGCATCCGTAGACGCGAAGGATATTTACTTATCCGAACATTATATTGAAAACAATCCGGGCGGATACGATTTAAAGCTTGCGAACGCACAGTACAATCTGCGCAAATTCACGAATACTCTCGATTACAGCCTGGACTTGATTGAGCTGTCGGACATATATTACAGAAAATACAGAAGAAACGGTTTTGCTTTCAAAATAAAAAATCATATGTACTCCGTAAACGTCATCAATCTCACTTTCAAATATTCCGTAAAGGAATGGAACCAGATGAACGCAAACACCTTCGTGAAATTCGGATACGATTACAGAAAGCTGGAATTTGACGACTGTATCGCAAAAAATGCCAACGGTGAAATCATCGGAATCAGAGTCGGAGAAAACCTTGCCAAGCCCGTCTGCGTTCCAAAGCCCTTTGCCTGCAAGGAAACGCAAAGCACTGACGGTACAAACGGACCAAGCCTTCAATATATAAAAAAGGGCGAGCCTAAAACCCTGAAAACCAACGCACAGCTCAGAAGCGAGCTGTACAAAAACGGTTTCATGTGCAACGGCATAAAATACTGCCGTATGAAACGCTCCACAGGCTCCGCGCGCGTAGGAAAATGTCTTTTCATCAACGAAGCGTTGTACAAGCCCATTCTGAAATTCAGTTCCGGCAAAATCACCGTAAAGGAGGGACAGGAGCTGGATTTGGCGGCGTATGAGGGCTATATTGCGCTTACGTCCAGCAGCATTATAGATACCCTTCCGATAAAGCCCGAAAACATACTGTTGATTGACGATTACAAGAGTGTTTTCAGGGAGGACGTCATTGAAACGCGCGACGAAAACGGTCTTCTGGAAACCTCCGAAAAAAACTGCGAAATAACCAACAGCATATGGGACGGACAGTCCTTGATGGATATTTCGCTTTTCGGAGATTACGCCGGATACGGAATGGTGCTTTTACGCAACCTGATGTTCAAATCCTGCTGCTTTAACTGCAATATACAGCAGTGGTTCAAGGACAACAATATCACCGACGTTTCGCAGCTTAACGGAAAAACAAGAGCAAAAAAAATTGAGGATGTAAAGCTTATCACCACTCCGAGCAGCATCAAGTATCTCAAATTCGACACTTGGGACAACTGGCTTGACAATCTTTATCCGGGCTTCGGAGTTGTCAAGCACGACAAGAAAACGCATTTCTTCGGCGGACGGCTGGTGCAGACACATTATCAGCTCTTGAACACGCTTCAGCTCTCCGAAGCGGAGGTACGCGAGTTTTTACAGCCGTCACTTGATTTCGCGCAGCTTTTAAAGGAGCGTCCGGAGGTCGTAAGATACTATATAAAATATCCCGACATTGACGAAGCGGAGCCTTTAAAGCATCCGATGCAAAGCAAAAACGACGTTGTGTACAATCTTATGTGTGTCAACGGGGATTTTGCGAAAACAAAATACTATCAGGAATTTCTTACGGATTTATTAAGGGCATACTACAAAAACCTAAAAAACGGTCATGTCTATGTTAACGGCAACTACTCCACTCTTTTGGGCAATCCGGTCGAAATGCTTTTGCATACTGTCGGAAAATTTGACGGAAAGAGCCGGCTCGGAACCGGAAATATACACAGCACACGTTTCGAGTACGGCAAAACTCTGCTTGCAAGCCGAAGCCCCCATGTAACCGTGGGGAATATATGGCTTCCGCATAATTCCGAGAATCCCCTGATTGATTACTACTTTAATTTAACGGACGAAATCGTATGTATCAATTCCATAGGAGAAAACGTTCTGCAAAGACTTTCGGGCGCGGATTTTGACAGCGATACGGTACTGCTCACCGATAACGAAATACTTATAAACGCAGCAAAAAGAAACTATCATATCTTCAAAACCCCGAACGATTTCGTTTCCGCCCGTAAGGTAAAAAGATACTACACGCCCGAACAGCAGGCTGATCTGGATATAAGAACCTCCGTAAACAAAATCGGAGAAATCGTTAATCTGTCGCAGGAGCTTAATTCCCTGATGTGGGACAGAATGTATCACGGCGCGCAGTACGAGGATATAAAGGACTTATACTATGACATCTGCCAGCTTGACGTAATGTCCGGAATCGAAATCGACAAGGCGAAAAAGGAATTTGACATAGACAACACAAAGGAGCTTATAAGGCTTCGCCGCAAATACGATTCGGCGGTCAGGGAATACGAGAAAAACGTGGACGGCGATTTGGTAAAGGGCAGAAAAATGATGCCCCGCTTCTTCTCCCATATTTCCAGACAAAAAGGCTACTATAATCCCGACAAAAAGCATTACTGCAAATATCATACCTCAATGGACTATCTGCAGACCGCCATAAACAGCTTCCGTATAAGAAATCCGTACAAAAAAGAGCTTCTGCCCTTTGTTTCCTTATTAAATAATTCGCTGTTCCGCACCTCGGGCGTAAATCAGAAGCAGATAAACAAAATTTACTCTATATTAAAAAGGTACGTTTCCGACAGAAAAAACATTTACGGCTCCGAAACCGACTCAAAGGAGGACAAAATCCGGAAAGCAAATATACTAAGAGAACAGCTGACCGAGGATATAAGCGGCGAAGCAATCGGCTTTTCTACCTTATACAGACTGCTTTCCTCAATCGAATCCGAAGAAAACACACAGATAAAAAATATCCTGCTCGAAATTCTGTTTCTCTGCAAAAACGAAAGCTTCAACAAGGCAATACTTCAATCGGCATGCGAAATCCCGCAGCTAGAGGAAGGCGGCTTTGATATCAATTTGTTCGGCATCGGATATAAAATCACAAAAAAGACCGTCAGTTCGGAAATCAGCGCCTGATTATGCCGCCTGTCTCGGAGCGAAATTAAAGTTACATAGGAGGAATTACCATACAAACCGTAAAAAAATATTACAATCAAAAAGACGTGGTAAACGCCATAAGCCGGAAAACCGGCTGCTCATGCGGCGATATTCTGCGTATCCTGAATTCTTTGGGAGACGTGGTAAAGGAAAAATTCAGCGGCACGGATAATTTTGTTGAAATAAAATTATTCCCCGGTCTGAAGGTATCTTCAAAATATGTACCGTCAGAGCAGTCCGTTTCCAGCAGACTAAACATCCAATCCGGCTATTCTGTATTTATGTCCGCCGCCTTTACGGACGATTTCAGAAAGAAAGTAAAGGCGCTGCGACAATTAATTTCTTAAGCTTTTCTTCTTTTACATTCTTCCGCAGACAAAGGCGCCGCAATATGGGCGGCGCCGTCTGTATCTGCGTGCTTTTCTTAATAACAATATGGAGGTGAAGATATGGAAAACACAAAAAGCCTGCTTAATCTGTCATCCGTTTCGATTCTGCCGAATTTATCGGTCAGAATACCGACCGTCGGAGAGATTCTTGAGAACGAGGGCAGCTATTACAGCACGGTATCCTCTCTCACCGCCACTCCGTTTCAGTATATGGTACAGCTTGACGACATGGGTATTGATTATACTCAGGTCACGGATTTTGAGCTTTTCAAAATGCTGTTTCCAATGTACGCAAAATCTGATTTGTCGATGCTGTTCGGCACGCTTGACACCTCGGATTTCGGTATATACGTAAACAGGCAGGACAACAGCCATGTGCTGTACAGCCCTCAAAACGACATTTTAATAGACGAGCTTGTATACAACGAGCTGACAAACGCGATAAGAAAAATAAATCTGATTGAAAAGGTAAAATCAAAGCCCGGCAACGAGTCGGCGCGGAAATATCTTTTGGAAAAGGAGCGCAAAAAGCAAAAGCGCAACGCCAAAAAGCCTTACGAGCCGTATCTTGAAAGGCTTGTAATCGCGTTGGTAAATACAAGCGAATTCCCTTACGATTACGAAAGCTGTATGGATTTGTCCATATATAAATTCAATCAGAGCTTTAAACAGATTCAGCAGAAAATCACCTTCGACAACACCATGATAGGCGTTTACGCCGGAACAGTCGATACCTCCAAGATGAGCAACAAGGACGCTCTTTCCTGGATTATGAATTAACGCCTGCAAAAAAGACCCGAATCGGTCTTTTTTTGTATAAAAAACATTTAAAAACAAGGAGGACAATATCAATGAACATTGATAAGTTTACAATCACATCTTATGACCAGCTTACGGGCTTTGACAAGTCGAACGGAAGTCTTGACATGATTCTCGACGAACTGACCGACTTTACTTTTTCTCAGGAGGAGGAAAAGGTCGATATTACCGGAAAGGGAGGCAGAACCATCGGTTCTTTGAAAAAGAACAAGAAGGTTACCGGAAAGGGAACCAACGGTATGCTTTCGGGCGGCGCTCTTGCAGCAACTCTCGGCGCGGACATCGAAAACGGCGAGTTCACAATCAGATATACGGACAGCATCGTCGTTACTTCCAATAAGGGCGTAACTACTGAAATGGCTGTCGGCACTGCCGGAAACGAAATCGGCACTATTTACGTAAGAGACGAAAACAACGCCTATATCTCTGGCGGCAAGAAGCTTACACAGGCAAGCGGAGAGCCCGCTTCCGGCGAGTTTTCTTACAATCCCGAATCCAAGGAAATCGTATTCCATGAGGGAGACGTTGCCGACGGCACAGAGGTAATCGCGTTCTACGACGCTCAGGTTACCGGAAAGAGAATCACAAACGACGCTGACAATTACAGTAAGACCCTTCAGGTATTCCTTGACGTTACCTGCACGGACTCCTGCGACAATGTTTTCCACGGACAGTTCATCATCGACAGAGCTGATTTCAGCGGAACCTTCGACCTTCAGGGCGGCTCCGACCCCTCAACTCTCGGCTTTGAGTTCACGTCGCTTCCCAACCTCTGCACAGGCAAGACGGATTTGTGGAAATTCATAATCTTCGACTGATTCCCGGCTGAAAGATATGGAAAATAACAAAAAAATCCCTTGCAGGGTATGCAAAAAGCTTTTCGAGCCATGCTCGTACTGTCAGTCCCATGACGGTATTTTCAGATGGCGCAATTTCGCGTGCTCAATAGAATGCGCGGCAAAATATATCAGTGATACCGCCGCGTACCGCGAATCATTGAAGGAAAACAACCGAACCGATTAAAGGATATTGTGTATTGAAATTTACAGGGCTATGGCTTATACACAACATTGTGGTTGGTCATAGCCCTGTTTTTTTACGATTGGAGTGATTAACATAAAACAGGGTGTAATTTTTGATTCCTTGGACGAGGTCTACCGTCACTACGACAATGAGGTTTTAAAAATCGTAAATATAAAACAGCTCCTCTTCTATTCCGACATATGCGGCGTACAGCCCGACTGGATAGGTAAATCCGTATACGACGGAAAGCTGATTGCCTATTACGCAAAGGCGCGCACAAGGGAATGCTGGGAGCGCTGGAAGCGGTATGACACAGAAATTAATAAAGGAGCGCAAAAAAAATGAAAGAAATTATAGAATTACTTCCGATTCTCGCCGTAGCCGCCGCAATGAACATCTGCGCCGGAATCTATTACAGCATCGGAACACAGAAAATGAATTTCAGCCTGACGGTTTTATTAAGCGGAATCGCCAAGGCCGCCATTGCCGCGGGGCTGTTCATGGGGACGGCTTATTGCTTTGAGGCAACCGATTTGTCGTCGCTCGGCGTAACCCCCATGTTCATAATGACCTCCGCCATCGCCTTATATGTGGGAAAAGCCCTTGTTTCACTCGGGAAAATCCTCGGAATTGAAATACATACGAAGGAAGGTAAGGTGTAATTATGAATGGAAACAATAAAGGACTTGCTTAACATAAATTTTTCGTACGTCTTTATTTCGGTTTTCGCCATACTTCTAGGGGCAAAGGCGGTTATATCGGTATTTGAATGGGCAGTCGGAAAGCTCGGACTCGAAACCAGACGGATGCGAAACCGCCGCGAGGAGCGCGAGCTTTTGCTCCGAACCTCCGAAAGCCTCTCCGCCCTTCAGGAAAGGCATACCGGCGATATTGAAAGATCGGACAGACGCGACGAGGAAATCTCAAACGATATCAAAAGGCTTACCCAAATGTTCATAGACAAGGAAATCGACGATATGCGGTGGGAAATCAACAATTTCGCCACCAATGTTTCCGAGGGCAAGCCCTGCAACAAGGACAGCTTTAAGCACTGTATCCATGTTTATGAAAAATATGAAAAAATACTTGAGGAAAACGGCCTCGAAAACGGCGAGGTTGAAATATCGATGCAGCTGATTAACGAGGTTTACAAACAAAAATTAATGGACGGATTTTAAGGAGAACAGCCATATGGAAATAAAAATGACTTTAAACGAGGTTTTGGGCATCAATCATACCCTGCGTCAAATCATCGACGAGGACAAAAAAGAAATCGAGCCGCTTTTAAAATTCAGGCTGCTCGGGATTATGAAATCCATAGAGCCCCACGTCATAAATTTTGAAACCGTGCGCAACGAGGCTGTCGCCAGATACGGCGAAAAAACGGAGGACGGAAATATCCTGATTTCAGCCGATAACAAGGAGGCTGTCGAAAGCTTCAACACCGAAATGTCAAAGGTCGTTGGCAGCGAGGTTTCCGTCAATATCGAAAAAATAAGTCCGGCGGATATTTTCAACAAGGGCGTAGGCTCTGAGTATCTTATAGGATTATATGCAATTATCGGGGCGTAAAGCCTTTTTTATTATAAGGAGGAAAAATATGATTACATTATTCAGAACAATCAGACTCTGGCAGCTTAAAACCAAATGGAAGCTGGCTCTTATGAAGCTTCTTGACAAATACGCCGGAGATATCATCAAGAATCCCGACGAAATCGGACAAAAGCTTATTTCGGCGCTCTCCGAGCTTATGCGTAATGAGCCCCAGGAATCAGAGCGGGAATAAGCGCACTAACTTTGAAAGGACGGTGGCAAATTGGCTACTAAAAACGACGAACAAATTGTTCTTGGCTTGGATATACAAAAGACAGCCAAGCAGATTAACGCCGATATCAAAAAGCTGCAAAGCCGGTTGGAAAAGGTCAAAATCTCCGGCACTTTAGACGCGAAATCAACCGCAAAGGAAATTAACGCGCAGATTAAGGCGCTCAAATCACAGCTTAAAGCCGTTAATCTTAAAGCGAATATCAACGAAGCCGACGCGAAGAAAACCGGAAAAAAAATCGGTCAGATAATTTCCGATTCCGCCCAAAAGGCTATTGACCGCGCCGGAATAAGTATTGATAAACTCGACTACGGCACAGCAGACGCCACGGGCTTCAAGGACGTAAGCGATTCTTTGCAGTCGGTAGCGGATTCCGCCGAAAAAGCGGACAAGCAGGTTTCTTCGGCGTCCGACTCAATGGCGTCCAAGCTGAAGCCGCTTAAGGAAATCGGTCTCGGAATTGTTAAAAACATTTTTCCGGAAAAGGATATTAAAACGATTCTCGGCCTTGTAGATTCTCTCAAAAGCGGCACATATTCCAATATATCATTTGACAGTATAAAGAACATCGGTAAACTCCGTATGAGTGTACGGAACTAAAACGCGGTTTATTGTTTTGAATATGCCCTTCATGCCCAAGTAGTTCGTTATCCATGAATTTCAAGGGCAGGAATGTGTGAGTCCGGTCAGCTCACGGTGTTCTATAAAACGAATCGTAATTGAGGATTGCTGTTCCTCAGTGCTGGGAAGCTTTATCATAGTGAATACACAGTACAGTATGGCTACAACGCGGCCGGAAACGGCGGACGTGAACGCATTCCGAAAAGGATGTCAGCAATGGCATGAAAACATACTGTTGGCTGCGGGCGAAAGCCCTAAGCAGCAGAGCCTTGTGGAGAAGGCAAGACCACCAATCAGCAGCGGACTCTCTTATTTTTAAATAAGGGAAGTGTTCAGAGAGTATAAACGATTCTGAGTCGAAAGGCTTGTAAAAGGTACTCCAAGCCAAGAAGGAAAACTTGCTCGTGACTGAGTAAAACCAAAAGAGTGATGCTGCTCTTCTGTTTTTTACAGCAGCCGTATTTCATACGGCAAAAGACAGAACAACGCAAGGATTTCTCCTAGCCGTAGTGGAAGAAACGGAGAAAATAACTAAATAAGTCCCGTTCGGCGCTCAGCGCCTCGCGGGAATGTTAAGGAGGTTTAATAATGAGCAGAGTTTTAAAATCAGGCAGCAATCAAATAACCTGTACATACGCCGCGCACTGCGCCAGCGTCGCCGCCGGAAAGGCTTGGGCGAAGGGCGTTGACGTGGTTAAATATAAATCACAGATTGACAAAATAACAGCGCACAGCGCGGGTCGGGTGCTTAGGACGGTTGATTATCTCTCCGGCACCAACGGAATTATTGACAGGGCGGGAATGGGCTACGGCAACTATGTTATGCTCCTGCATGACAACAATTACGTCACCCTGTACGCGCATCTGGAGTCGGTGTATGTCCGCGAGGGTCAGACTGTAGCTCAGGGCGACGAAATAGGGCTTATGGGCAATACCGGAAACAGCTTCGGCGCTCATCTGCATTTTGAATTGAGAAAATACAAATCAAACCCTTGCGGCAATCTGCATGATTTGTCGGCATTTGAGTGGCTTGACCCTACGGATTATCTTGACACGGCGCTGCCGTCGAGCGACTCTTCTTCTCCGGCTTCTGTCGGAAATTCCGTAAAATCGGTTAAGGCAGGAGCAAAAATCAAACTGAGCGATGTTTCGGTTTACGGTTCCGAGAGCGGCAAATCTATCGGCACAAGGTCGGGAACATACTATGTCTGGTCAGACGAGGTCAGAAACGGACGCGTAAGAATGACCAACAGTGCCGCAAGGGTCGGAGTATACGGTCAGGTAAGCTTCTGGGTAAGCATTGATGACATAGCGCTTTCGGAAAGCAATGCTGAAACCGTTAAGCCCGCTCCCTCTCCTGCCGCTGAAAAAACCTATACGGTCAGGGCGGGCGACAGCCTTTGGGCGATTGCCGCCAAACAGCTTGGAAACGGCGGTCGCTATAAGGAAATTATGAGCCTGAACGGGCTTAAAGACGACGTTATTTATGCGGGACAGATACTGAAAATGCCGCAGTGAAAGCCCTTGATATAAAAAATAAGCGCACCCGATATTATGCAGAATCCGAAAATCAGGTGCGCTTATTTTCATATGATTAAATCTATTTTGTTTTATTTTTAATATCCTCTAAAAGCTGAATGACTTCGGAAAAGCCGATGAAAAAAATTCCGCTGATTACACTTATTGCCTCGGAGGTTATAAAGCGTACAAAGGAAAAATCCAAATCACCATATTTATCTTTTTGACATGCGATAACAATACTCAGTATTGTTCCTACAATAATAATTATTATACCGCAAATTTTGACCGCTTTTGCAACGGTATTTTCAAGCAAAGTACTATGGTACCGTTTTTCGTCACTAGCGTAAAATTCCTCTAGATTAGCATTGCATTTTGAACATTTTGCTGAAAACTTATCATCTGCATTCAGCCTTGCATTACACTTGGGACAAAAATCCATATATGTTCCTCCGTTCATAGTTTTTATTCATTATTGGCAGTTTCCCAACTCAGACAAATATTAATATGACTCTTTTCATTCGTCGGATATGTAAAACTAATTTTCATATCATCCTTCTCCCAATATTTATCTGTATTAAGTTCCCCTTCATAAACATGATTTGGTTCCCCATACATTTTATCTACATATTTATTAAGTTTCCTAATTTTCTTATCTAAGTCACTAAAATCGGATGAAAACGCAATCCAATATATCTTGTTATAAGAATCTAAACATATATTAAGACTTCCTTTTACATTATTAACAGAAACATCTTCAACATGTATCACTTTATCTATTCTATTTACAGAATAATTGTAGTTATTTTTATCCAAAATTGATATGGCTTCGTCACCTGTCATTCCAAGCATGATTTTATCAACTTTTTTTGTTTTTATTACTACAAAAACAATAACAAAAACGATAATAATAACCACACTCATTCCAATAAATAATTTTATCCTCTTTTTGTTATTCATAAAGAAATCCTCTTTTATCTTTTTTGATAATAATACCAGATATATCAATAAAAATCAATATAAAATTCCGCTAAGCCACATTGCAATAAGTCATTCTCCACAAATGACCATTATAGTATGATATTCCAAC
>JAAVHB010000067.1 GCA_014799955.1 Butyrivibrio sp.
ATAACCTCATCCACAATCTTGGGTGATTCGTTGGCGGATTCGGTACCCGGCTTCATAACGTCCTCGACAACTATCGTGTAGCGTCCGCTGTCAGCGGCTACCGACTTTGTCTGGAAGAAGTATATTATCGCAAGTATGGCAAACGATGCCGTTACTGATATCCCTAGTAATTTAACGGCTTTTAAAACCTTTTTCATAAAAATCCCTCCCGAAATCCGAACCTGTAAGCTTGACCCGATTGAGAAGCCGCCGTACGGCGAATCCCATTCTGTCCGGAAACTTTATTCCCGTGCCTCGGTCTGTCCGCTCATGTCCGGTTATCAATATTGAAGTATTTTTGTCGGCGATGAAGAATCTACACCCTTCATCTACCATAATTTTATCACAACCCCGCAAATTTTCAAGTATTTACCAAAATAATTTTGTATTTTTGAAAATACAATTCGGCGGTGTGAAAAAATTCCCTATTCCGTTTTACACTAGTCCCTGCTTGTAATATCCTCATAATCCCTGTACTGCATAATGCTTCTGTAAGCAGGACGGATTATTTTGTCCACATTGATAAGCTCCTCAATTCGGTGTGCGCTCCAGCCTACAATTCTCGCAATAGCGAAAATCGGAGTATACAGTTCAACCGGTATATCGAGCATTCTGTACACAAAGCCGCTGTAGAAATCCACATTGGCGCTGACACCCTTATAAATGTGGCTGTTCTCCGAAATTTCCTCCGGCGCCATCCTCTCAATCATGGAATAAAGCTCAAACTCGTCCATGTGATTTTTCTCAAAGGCAAGCTGTTTTACAAAATGCTTGAAAATTCTGGCACGGGGGTCGGAAATTGAATATACCGCATGACCCATACCGTATATGAGACCGCTCCTGTCAAACGCCTCCTTATGAAGTATTCTGCGCAGATAATCCCTGACCGCGTCCTCATCCTTGGTATCCCGCACATTCTGCTTTAGGTCATCCATCATTCTTATAACTTTGATATTGGCTCCTCCGTGCTTGGGTCCCTTAAGAGAGGAAAGGGCAGCCGCTATTACGGAATATGTATCCGAGCCGGATGAAGTAACGACACGTGTAGTAAACGTGGAATTATTGCCGCCGCCATGCTCCATATGAAGAACAAGAGCCGCGTCAAGAACCTTAGCCTCCAGATCCGTGAATTTCTTGTCCGGGCGCAGAAGTCTCAGGATATTCTCCGCAAAACTCAGCCTGTTATCCGGTCTGTGAATATAAAGGCTGTCGTCACGCTCGTAATGATTGTACGCCTGATAGCCGTACACGGTAAGCATGGGAAAAACACTTATAAGCATAAGGCACTGCCTTAACACATTGTCAATCGACAAATCCGATACATTATTGTCATAAGAGGCTAACGTCAGCACGCTCTTTGTCAGCGAATTCATAATATCGCCGCTCGGAGCCTTCATTATGACATCTCTGGTAAAATTTGTAGGGAGCTTTCGGCTGGCATTAAGAACATGCGTAAACTCCTTAAGCTGCGCCTTATCGGGCAGTTCGTCAAACAAAAGCAGATACGCGATTTCCTCAAAGCCGAATCTGTTCTGAGTCCTGAAGCCGTTGACCAGATCAAAAATATTATAACCTCTGTAATACAGCTCGCCGTCACAGGGAACGGAGCGCCCGTCCACCTCCTCGGACGATTTTATAAGCGATATGGAAGTAAGTCCCGACAAAACCCCCTTGCCGTTCTTATCCCTGAGACCCCTTTTAACGCCGTATTCCGTATAAAGCTCCGGCTCTATCTGCTGTTCCGTAATACATTTATCCGCATATTTTTTTGTAAAATCCTGAATATCACTCTTTACCAAATTAAAACCTCCCGCAAATTATAACTCACATAAACAATAACACAGCGCTTATTGTACCATATGAGAAGTCCCCTTGTCTTGTATTTAATAAAAATTTAATATTTTGTTATTTTTATTCATTAACATTCCCGCGAGGCGACGTGCGCCGAACGGGACTTACCTTAAAACCGCTCAGGATTTCATTACGTCCTTATCCCTTAATTTCTTTGCCTCGTACAGGTCATTGTCCGCATTTTCAAGCATATTGCTAAGTCTGCATCCCTGCAGAAAGCTCTGTGTGTATCCGCCGATTGTGAATCGCACATTATAAGGTTTGTCGCTCTCCTGATTGAATTTCGCCATACGCAGCGCCGCGTGTTCACGAAGTTCCTTCATATTCACGGGTTCGTCCCGCAATGAAACAATCGCGTACTCGTCTCCGCCGATGCGGCCTATTACATCGCCGCCGTCAAAAACCTCGCGAAGCATATCCGCGCATGCCCTGAGTGCAAAATCGCCCTCCTTGTGCCCGAAACGGTCGTTTATAATCTTTAAATTATCCATGTCCGCATAGGCAACCAGTATGTATTTGCCCTGATTGGCTATATCAAGAAGGATTTCGTCCGCTTTTTCTTCAAAGCCTCTGCGGTTAAGCAGTCCTGTAAGTCTGTCCGAGAAAGCTTCTATATTGAGATTGATATTGTTTTCTTCAAGCTGCGAAAGGTTTTCCTCAAGCTGTATTTGAGTTTCCTCCTGTGTCTTCATAAGCTGCAGCATACGCACGGCGGCACTCATCTGGTATCCCAGTGCCTCTATGCAGTAATGCTTGTCAAAATGAAATTCCATCATCGCGACGCCGTACTGAACATCGGTGGAAAACAAATCTATCAGAATCATTGTATAGCGCCTGTCCTTGGGCATAAGGCTGTGGCTGTACATTTTATTTGCCGGCATTACCTGCCTGTATTTCGGAATAGACATGACGTTACCGCTGTAAAGACACGCCTTCATCATAAGCTCCTTGGGCTTGTTCCATTTATCTGTCTGCAGATGAATCATGGGCGTCGGCAAAAGGTAAAGATAGCAGTAATCTATTCCCAGCATCGTCATTCCGGTAAGCAGGGCGGCATAATTCTGGTCAACATACTTGTTAAAAGAAAACATTTCCTTTGCCGCACGGTTGGTCGTCCTTAAATCCATAAGCATTTTTTCGATATTAACATTGAACTGAGCAACCGACTCCTGATTTTCAACATTTTCGGGACCCGCCGAAGCCCTCTTTATAAATGCGGTCGGGACGCTGGAGTTTACCGGTTCTCCCGTCTTGATATACTTAATCCCCTCTTTGACCGCCTGATAGCCCAAATCAGAAGAATCCGCCCTGACCGTTGATAACGGCGGATTCATTTTGTATGCGTATGACAAATCGTCAAAGCCCACTACCGCTACGTCCCTGCCGATTACACGTCCTGTTTTGTTCAGATAATCATACACCGTCCTTGCGGTTTCGTCATTTACGCATACGATTGCGTCGATATCGGGATTCCGGTTAAACAGTTTTTCAACCTCTTCGCAGCACATACACGTCATATTACAGTATTCCACCAGCCTGTCATCAGGCTCAATTCCGTTTTCTTTAAGAACCTCGCGGTAGGTGTTAAGGCGCTGTGCAGCGTCATTGTTATCGGTAAAGCCCGCCAGACAGGCAATCTTCTTACGTCCCTGCTCTATAAGATATTTGACCGCGTCCCGCACTCCCATGGCGTTATCGTACATAACGTGCAGATAACCATCAATATCGGAGGCTATCGTTATAATCGGAATATCACTGAAATAGTCAAGAAAAGCTTTGCGGCGCTCAACGGTGGACATATACCCTATCGTTCCGACGGAAACAACAAGAAAATCCATTTCCTCGGGAGAAGCATAGGTAAACAGAACATTATTCTGATAGTCGAACTGCACACTGCTGTCATAAATGCTTAAATCTCTGTCAAAATAATTTCCGGGAATAATAATAAGATTGGCATCCTCGTCGTAAGCGGCGCCGATTGCGCCCTTGCATATTCCGCGGCTGAAATCGTCCGCCATATCAGCTACAAATAACCCAACAGTCAGTCTACCGTCCTTCATACACGCCTCCGTATACTTAATGAATAATTAACCCTATCGGATTAATTATAGCAGATATCACGGCTTTTTCAATATAATTTGATTTCGAGAGCTAAAAATCGCTCCTGTCAAGGATGCGAATCACCTCGTCGCTCCTGTCGCCGTCCTTATAACGGTTAATGGCCTCTTCTTTAGACGCTTCAGTGGTTTTTATATGCTCTCCCGCATTAATCTTACGCTCCACAACGTCCGAAAGCGCCAGAGAGCTCATCGCCCATCCCATATTGTTGTTTAAATTCAAATTGTCCATGAAAGACACCTCTTTTCTTTATTTTGAAAATAGTATCTGCCACGGACAATTTGTTCATTAAGGTAATTTTTGTATTGTTTTTTAATTATTTTTCGATTGGCTCCGTCCTGAAAATGAATTTCACGCTTCCGGTCATACCATCGGCAATTCCCGAGTACGACTGATAAGCCTCCGCCGCATCCGCAAGTGCTCCAAGCTTCTCCGCCTGAGGTCCGAGCATTCCCAGTGCGTCAACAACCGCCTTTATCCCGCTTTCATAGAATTCCGCGGCTCCGTCGGAAAGCGTTTTGCTGCCCTCGGCTATCTGCGCGGCGGACGAGTTAAGGGTGTTTGCCCCCTCTGCCGCCTTATTGATACCCTCCGCAAACTCTCCGAGCTTTTGAGAGAGGACGGACACATTGGCGGTTATATTTTCGGAATATCCCGCGGAAAGCTGAGCGCTGCCCGATGCCGCGGCGTCAACGCCCGCAGTATACTGAGTCAGACCGCCGTAGAACTGCGCGTACGAATCAAGCGACGCCTTTGCCGCGCTTATCTGAGCAGCCGCCGCTCCCGCTGCCGGATACGCTGCTGCCGCTTTGTTAAGAGCCGCAATAAGGGTGTCAAGCTCCGCCGCATAATTTTCGACCGTCAGCGTCGGAATCTTAATCCCGAGCTGCTCCAGACCCGCCGCAGAAAGCTGCGCCTGTACGCTCTGAATAAGAGAATCGAATACCTGCCTTCCTCCCGCGTTAAGCGCGGCGCTGTTTCCCGAAATCTCGTTAAGTCCCCCGCTTAATTCCGAAAGCTTTCCGTCTATATAAATCACTCCTTCACCGTAAAGCTTTGCGGCGCTGTCGGAAAGCTGCTTTGCGTAGCCGTCAAGCTCGTTTATTCCGTCCGAAAGCTCCTTGGTTCCGTCAAGAAGCTGCGTCATATATCCGTAAAGCTCGGCAGAGCCGTCGGCAATGCTCTTCATCGAGGTGTCAAGCAGCGTAAGCTTATCGGAAAGCTCTCCGTCACTCTCATAATCATCCGGGCTTATATTTGCGAATATCTCGTTTGTCGCAACGCTCACTATCGTTTCAAGCTCAAAATCCGTAACATCCGCGGTAATTGTGAAAGATTCTGAAAAAACCACGCTTTCTTCCGTGTCAAGACCAAGGCTTTCGGCAAGACCCGGCAACGCTATCCCCGCAACGATTGACTTATCCCCGTCGTCGATGACCTTGCCGCCCGAAACCGCGATATTGCGGAACCTGTCGTTATCAAGGATTGTTCCGCCAATAACCGCAAACGGCACATACACCTCCGAATCCCCGTTTTCGGTTTTCACGGTCATTTTACAGTCGTTAATATATTTTACCGTAATTTCCACGGCTCCGCTCGCTCCGGCAAGTTCCTTTGGCGTAACTTCCTTTCCGTCAAGCTTATAGCTTATCTCCATGCTTACGGGAAGCTTTTCGGTGCTGTTTCCGCGATAGTAAATATCCTCTCCCGCGGCGTCCCACACGCAGCTTTCCCCGTCAAGCGTATATGCCGCGTCGCTTTTAACGTTTTCTATATCCGTAAGCTTTGTAACGTCGTTTATCTTATCCGACCCGGAGGGATTGCGAAGCACGGCGCTGACGATTATACGCTCGGCGTTTCCGTCGGCACCGGAAATCACATACACCGTTTCCTCCTTATCCTTCCCGCCGCCTATGATGCTTCCGGCTTCGTCAGCAGCGGTATCCCTTACCTCCTTTTCGGCAGCGATTTTGGCTGAGGGTTCTTTTACCGGTCCGGCATAAGCCGCCACCGCGCAGGCTCCGGTCAACGCCAGAACCAATACTGTTGATGCTATTTTTGATATGTTCTTTTTCATTGCAAAATCTCCTTTCCTTCAGTAGAATCACTCTTTTTCTTAATATTGAAGCCCATGCTTGAATGACATATTATTTTGTCAAAAACCGTAAGGAACGACGGCAGCACAAGTATTACCGAAAACATACTTATAATCGCTCCTCTTGCCATGAGTATGCACATTGAGGAAATAATGTCTATCTCCGAATACACCGCAACTCCGAAGGTAGCGGCAAAAAAGCCGAGCGCGCTTACCGTAATAGACGGAATCGATGCCGAAAGCGCCGTCCGTACAGAAGCCTTTTTGTCCGCGCCCAGAGAGCGTTCCCTCTTATAACGGGTGGTCATAAGTATGGCGTAATCAACTGTCGAGCCAAGCTGTATCGTGCTTATACATATCGGAGCGATAAACGGAAGCGTGGTTCCGGTATAATAAGGAATTCCCAGGTTTATAAAAATCGCGAATTCTATGACCGAAACAAGGATTATCGGAAGCGATACGCTTTTAAGCACCGCCAGAATTATCACAAAAATAGCCGCGATGGATATGATGCTCACCACACTGAAATCATGGTCCGTTATCGTTATCAGATCCTTTGTACACGGTGCCTCTCCGATAAGCATTCCCGCCTCGTCGTATCTGCCTATTATTTCATTTAATTTGTCAATCTGGGCGTTTACCTCATCCGTAGCGGTCTTGTACTCCGAGCTTATAAGAATGAGCTGGTAATTGCCGCTTTTTAACGTACTCACAAGCTTGTCGGGAATTATCTCCTCGGGAATCGCGCTTCCCACAAGCGAATTGAATCCGAGCGCAAAATTAACTCCGTCCACCTTTTCCATATCCTTCATCATGGCGGAAGCGTCCCTTGCCTTCATATCCGAATCAACCAACGCCATATGTACATTGGTCATATCAAATTTTTCGTCAAGCTTTGCGGTGGAAACCACATATTCTATATCCTCGGGCAGAGTCGAAGCCATATCGTAATACACGCCCGTTCTCTGATAACCGTAAAAAGCGGGAACCAGAACAATCACAAATATTACTATAAATACCGCCGGAAGCTTCACGATTGCGTTTGCCGCCTTATCCATATTGGGAATAAGAGCTTTGTGTCTTGTTTTTTCCAACAGTTTATCAAGAATAAGTATAAGCGACGGAAGTATGGTAAGACAGCCGAGCACTCCGAGTATTACGCCCTTTGCCATTACTATTCCCAAATCGCGTCCGAGCGTAAAGCTCATGAAGCACAAGGCTATAAATCCCGCTACCGTGGTTATGGAGCTTCCGATTACGGAGGTGAAGGTCGCCTTTATCGCGTGAGCCATCGCCCTCTCCTTGTCGCCGTCGTATCTCACTTTCTGCTCGCTGTAGCTGTGCCAAAGAAAAATCGAGTAATCCATAGTGACCGCCAACTGAAGCACCGCGGCAAGCGCTTTTGTTATATATGAAATCTCCCCCAAAAAAACATTGGTTCCAAGATTGTAAAGTATCGTCATTCCTATGCTCGCAAGAAACAGGAAGGGAACAACAAAGGAATCCAGCAAAAGCATCATTACTATAAGACAGCATCCGACGGCAATCCCTACATAAATAACCTCCTCGTTTTCGCATAAATCCTTAAGGTCGGTCACAAGCGCGGACATTCCTGTTACAAAGCAGCGTTCGTCGCATACCTTTCTGACATCCTTAATTGCCTGTATCGTGTCGTCGCTTGAGGTTGAGGTGTCAAAGAATACCGCCAGAAGCGTCGCGTCACCGCTGTTGAACGCGTCATAATACTTATCGGGCAGAAATTCCATAGGGACGCTTATATCCGCCAGACTGTTGTACCAGATTACGGTGTCGATATGCCCGACCTGCTCCAGCCTTTCGGTCAAATCGTCAATCTCACGGCTTTCCATTCCCTCCGCGACAATAAGCGAAAAAGCGCCCTTGCCGAAATCCTCCAGAAGGATATTCTGTCCCTTGACGGTTTCAATGTCCTCGGGCAGATATGTCAGCATATCGTAATTAATTCTTGTGTTTATCATTCCGATAAGCGACGGAATCAGTAACAGCACTCCGATTACGACAATCAGAACCTTATGCTTTACAATCCATTTCCCGAATTTAATCATCTCTGTTCATCTCCTTTTGCTTTTTCTGTAGAAGATTCTACTAAGTAAATACGCAAAATAAAACAGACAAAAAAATAAGGGTGTCGGAATTTCCGACACCGGTTGAAAAATGTTGAAAAATCCGACACTTAAGTCAAAGTGTCGGATTCCATATTCATTTATGTATTCCTCTGTCACACTCTCCTGCCCTTTTTAAGAGACCGTATATGTTCCCTTCAAACATATACGCAAGCTTATCAATCAAAGCAATCGGCTCTGCAGTCATGCCTTCCTCAAGCCATTTGAAAACAAGCCCCGTAAGCGTATATTTATAAATATCCGCCACAAGCCTTATATTTTCCTCCGAAACATCGGCCTCTTTGCACTGGGAACGTACAACGCCCAAAAGCGCCGAATCCAGCACGGTGCTTATGTAACGCTCAAGCCGTTCCCTGCTGACCGACTTGTAGATATGGAAAATAGCCCTCTTATTCTCAATTGCGAAAGCCATAGCAGCCTTCACGCCCTCCGCCCAAGAGCCGTACTCCATATGCTCATCAAGAAATCTCGCGGTTTCATTCTCGAAAATTCTGTCTATCAAATCGTATATATCCGCAAAATAATAGTAGAAGGTGGAACGGTTAATCTCGCAGGTATCGATTACTTCCTTAACCGTTATTTTATCTACGGGCTTTTCGTTAAGTATTTTTACAAAGGTTTCAACTATCGCTTTCTCGGTAAATGACGCCACCCGGATACCTCCCGCCGCTAATCGTAATTCTTTTCAAAAATACTCCAAAGCTCTGACATATCGTCGTCGCTCAGATTGTACACTCCGAAAGAAGCCCGGTATTCTCCGTAATACCAGCTCGTACTTTCTATAATGACATTTTTGCCCGACACATCGCCGTCCGGCTCATATTTTTTTAATATGTCATATATCTGACGCAATGATTCGCCATCCTCATCGGTATCGAATGATGCGCTGTAATATTTGCTTTCATTATATTCATCGGAGCCGAAATAGATGCGCCCGTTCACCATGGCACCGTACACGGTCCTGTCAAATACATACTCGTACATTCCGGCAAAACTGCCAGTTTCATTATGCTCATTTATAATTTCCTGCAAAAGCCCGAAGGTTTTGGGCATCTTTATGCTTATCGGCATTTCCAATTCGCCGTAACCGTCATAAGTTACCAGTCCGAGCATGCACACTTTTTGGTCCCGTACCTCGAAAAAAAATCCGGCAGGATTTTCCGATTCCAGAACCTCGGTTCTGAGCGAACCGTACAATCTTCTCATATCCTCCACAGTAAGCGCGCAGGGTTCTTCAAGATTCCAATACAGATAAAATCTGTATCTTGCATCTCCGCCTTTGATTTCGGGCAGCTTCTCTGAAATATCAATTCCCGCGGCGCTGTATATCTCTCCCAATAAGCTTTCCATACATTCCTCATTCAGAAAAACATATCTTTTCCGTGTGACACCGTTCTCCTTTACCGCAACCATAACGGAGCCCACCGAAAAATTTGGGTTCATACCGTCCGCATCTCTGTTATATGTCTCGGCGATACGATTTTTAAGCTCCGTATCTTTAATTTCCACCGGGAAATCGTCCGCGTCAAGAAAATATTCGTCGCTCCAGAATCCCGATATTCCAATCACCTTAATATATTCCGCGTTTTCGGCATTCATTCTGTAATTGTTTCCGTTTATACTGATTGCGCTCATAATCACAAATATCGCAACCGTCATTCCCACAAAAAACGGAAGCTGCCTCGCGCTTTTTGCAACCGACCTCCATTTTCTAGTGGTGACAAGCTCATAGAGAAAATAAACCACAATCGCAAGCACATAGAACAGCACCGCCATGAATATCTCAAGCTCGTCGGAATATCCGTACCATACCCGCTCCAGCAGAAAAACCGAGGCTATTGTGCTGAACACAAGTGCAAGCACATGGCGTATTATCGACTGTACGCCCTTGTTGATACTTGACATTGACGCCGATTCGCTTTTACGGAGCTTAAAAAACAGACATCCCGCAGACATATATGCCAGTCCCTCAACGGCTCCCGGCAGTAATCCCGATGTAAAATATCTTGTAAAATAATTCGCATTATAAGAGCCTAAAATATAAACCAGCTTTGTTATGGGATTTCCGTAAAGCATAAGCCTGATGACATGATAATCCATAACGGAATTGGCTACCGTCGCGCACGAAATCAGCCAGCACATAACTATGATAAACCTAGGCAGCACCAGAACTATTCCAGACGAAATAATATTGGTAAAAAGCGTTCCGCTTATATTTATACCCAAAGCCGTTACGCCCATTATAAACAGACAGCTCACAAGCGTATTGAGCATCGCCTTAAGTGCCTCGACAAAGGCAAAATCCACCGCTTTAAGCGGGAGGCATACCGCCCACATCACGATAAGCGGCAGAACCGTTATTATAAACGCCCACGCGAATACCGCAGCCAGTATACCGGAATACGCAGCCTCCCTTTTTACGGGAAGGGCATGATAGAAATCGCTGCTGTTTCGCTTTGTGAGGAAATGGAAAGCCACAAGCATTAACAGCGGTACAAAAATCAGCGGAATAAGAAGCTGGACAGTGCAAAGATATATGCTGTCTATTTTTTCGGCATATACCGTATTAAAGCTTCC
Source organism: Butyrivibrio sp. (assembly GCA_014799955.1). Taxonomy (GTDB): domain Bacteria; phylum Bacillota; class Clostridia; order Lachnospirales; family Lachnospiraceae; genus Eshraghiella. The sequence continues at coordinate 10,843 of JAAVHB010000067.1, forward strand.
GTTATAATCAATATCAGTCACTCTCGTTTCCGAAATATTCATTCCCACAGAAGAAAAAACTCCGAACAGCGTATAGAGCACCACTCCTATAATTCCGACAATTTTAAGCTGTCTGAAATGCTCCCGGAATATCCCCTCGGAAAAAAATCTACCCTTCATATCTCTCCTCCTTGCTTTCGGTAAGCACGTCGCCGATTTCCTCAAGATTAAAGGAATAGCCCAAGGCCTCCATTTCGTATGTGAATACCTCCTCCAGTGTAAGCGGAAGAACGTCAAGTATTACCGGATTCATTTTCCAGAGAAACGCCGTAACCTCCTCCTTGTCCCCGCGGAGAATAAGATTCGACACCGAACCGCTTTTGGCAAAATGAAGCATCTCCAGTTCCTTGAATCTGTCCTTTCCGTAATCGTCAAGAAAAGCCACCTGCACCTTGAAAAGCGAGGTTTTAAGCTCCGATATGTCGCTCTCGAAAATCAGTCCGCCCTTGTGAAGTAAAGCCAGCTGGTCGCAGGTGTCCTCAAGCTCCCTTAAGGAATGCGAGGTCAGTATCGCCGTGGCCTTGCGTTCCTCCACGTCCCTGCATATAATGCTCTTGACAAGCGTGCGCATAACTGGGTCAAGCCCGTCGAAGGTCTCGTCCAGAAAAAGATATTTAGGCCTGCAGGAAATGGCAAGTATTATCGCCGCCTGCCGCTTCATCCCCTTTGAAAAGGTGCTTATAGGCTTTGCGGGGTCAAGCTTAAAGGTTTTTGCAAGAAATTCAAATCTCTCCGCGTCAAAATCCCTGTACACTCCCGCATAGAATTTTGCCATTCTCCTCATCGTCGCGTTATAAACAAAATATAAATCGTCCGGCACAAAGGCTATCCTGTTCTTGATATCGGGATTCTCATACACGGGCTCGTCGTCAATCATGACGGTGCCCTTCTCCGGCCTGTAAATTCCGCTTACAAGACGCAGAAAGGTGGATTTGCCCGCTCCGTTCGAGCCGACCATTCCGTATATGCATCCCTCCGGAATTACGCAGCTCACATCGTCAAGCGCCTTGTATCCGCCGAATTCTTTTGTCAGAAGCTCCGCACTAATCATTCCCGATGCCCTCTCTTTCCGGTTTGTAAATCTCGTCTATTACTTCAATTATCTCTCCTCTGCTGATTCCCGCGAGCTTAAGCTCCATAAGCTGCTTCTTTATCCCCGTAAGCTCGCTTCTTCTTGATTCGGAAAGCACTGCTTTCGCCTGCTCGGCTACAAAACAGCCCTTTCCCGGTATCGAATAGACTATCCCCCTTCTGTCAAGCTCCGACACCGCCTTCTGAATCGTATTGGGATTGACCGACAGTTCCACGGACAGATTGCGCACGGACGGAATCTTATCCCCGGGGCTTAAGATACCCGTGAGAATAAAACGCTCCGTCTGCTCAACCACCTGCTCGTACACAGGTACCCTGGACATAACGTCTATTGTATACATTCCCGGCCTCCCTCCGATTCCGTTTTATTTATGACCTTTGTGTACTATTTCAGATAGTACACTCATGGTAAAAATATATCACTTCACTAAAGAAATGTCAACAGCAAAAATAAATGCTATCCAAGCTCCGGTGCGTCCTCCAGACGTATTTTCCCCGAGGCTTTGCCCTCCGTCTCAAAAATTATTACCGTATTATGCCCCTTTCTGATAAGAGGAGCGGGGACATACAGCCTTTTCTGCGGTCCGATTTCCCAGAAACGTCCGAGATTGAAGCCGTTTATAAAAGCGCAGCCCTTCCCGAAGCCGTCCGTATCCAGAAAAGTATCGCAAGGCTCATCCGTATCAAACTCAAAGCGGTAAAACGCCGGAGTGTTTTCGTGATTATCATCGTATTCCGCCGAAAATCCGATTCCCGCAAGCTGTTTTTCATCAAGGGGCAGAGGAAAAATATCGTAGCCGAACAGGCGGTGTCCGTTAATCTTAACCCCGCCCGAAATTCCCTTGCGCTGATTTTCAAGTCCCGTTCCGAAATTTTCGCGCCCCGTGTTTTCGCACAGAAATTCCGCAGCTCTGCCCGTGCGCTTCTCCTTCGGCTCAAATTTGTCATACATATTTTCGCCGAAGGCGGTACAAAGATATTCGCCGTCAAGATAGCAAAGCACCCTGTCCGCCGCGTTTTCAAGGTATATCTCGTCAACCGTTTCGCCCGTCCTCACAGGAAGCCTGTACAGGATATAGCCGTAATTCTGACCTATATCCTCCATGGTAAGCGGATATACCGAATGTACGGGCGCGGAGATTTTTTCAAGTACCGAAAAAAGTCCCGCCCTGCCGGAGCATTCTATTTCGCCGTAGGCTTTCCGCCTGATTCCGGTTGTGAGGGGAATTTCCTCAAAGCTTCTGTATTTCGAGATAATCTCCTTGAAAAGTCCGTATTTTACCGTAATCTGACCGTCTTCTGTAAGAGGCGCGTCATAATCGTATGAGGTTACGTCGGCAGTCAGGTTTCCGCTGTTTTTTCCGCTCATAAAGCCGAAATTTGTGCCGCCCTCAAACATATAGAAATTGACGCTGCCGCGCTCCAAAAGAGCTTCAAGCTCGGCGGCAGCTTTTTCGGGAGCCGTAGTATGATGCTCCTCTCCCCACGCGTCAAACCAGCCGTTCCAGAATTCCATGCACATCAAGGGTTTATCTCCGCCGATGAATTTCCTCATCTGAGCAAACTGCCAGTCGGCTCCCGAGCCGAAATTTCCCGTCGGAAGCGCCCCGTCAACCATTCCCGCCTTGAAAACCGCCTCGCTCCACGGCCCGTCCGAGGTAACAAAGGGAACCGTTATTCCCATTTCCCGCATGGTGTCCCGAAGGAACTCAAGGTAAGCGGTATCGTTTCCGTAATAGCCGTACTCGTTTTCAAGCTGCATCATAATAATATTTCCGCCCCTGTCCGACTGATAGGGCGCAAGCTTCGGCATAAGCTCGCCGTAGTAGTCCTTCACCGCTTCAAGATACGGCGCGTAAGAGCAACGCAGGCGCATATTTCTGTCCTTCAAAAGCCATGCCGGAAGTCCTCCGAATTCCCATTCCGCGCAGATATACGGCGACGGACGCAGTATCATGTAAAGATTCAGTTCCCTTGCAATTTCAATGAAACGGCATATATCACGCATACCGTCCCACAGGAAAACTCCGCGCTCCGGCTCGTGAAAATTCCACGGAATATATGTTTCGACGGTATTGCAGCCCATGTTTACAAGCTTTTCAAGCCTGTCCCGCCAATATTCGGGAACAGTCCTGAAATAATGCACAGCGCCCGATATTATCTGAAATTCCTCGCCGTCGAGATAAAATTTGTCCCTGATTTCAAGCATACCTTCTCCTCCCGAAATTAAGCCCGCAGCTCTTTATCCGATTCTCACCGCGGCAGGTCCCTCGTAATAAGCGTCCTCGTAGCGTTCCTGTGAAAATGTAAGATTTTTCTGCGCCTCAAAAATATTTCCGCTCACCGTTCCGCCCGTGAGAATTGTTTCCTTTCCGTCCTTATAAAGATAAGCAAGCCTGAACTCGCCGCCGAAATAACCGTCCATTTCGTCCACCTGAAAATCGGAAAAGCTCTTTACCATGACGCACGGCTCCTTTTTAAGCTCTGAAAGCGGAGTATGCCCTCCTGCGCATCGTATTCTGCTATAGCCTCCTATTTGCGGTATTCCGACATAGGATGAATACATCACGTTTCCGTGCAGATTTTTTACGGTGCCGTCCTCAAGAAGCGTATGCTCTTCCATTCTTACGCCCTCACCGCTGTACGGCGCGTCGGGAAGCATAACAATATCGGGCTTTTCTCCGTTTGCGTCTTTGAATACGTCAAAGCCCTCCTTATAGTCGGAGTAGCCGGGATAAACCATTCCCGCGTTTGCCCTGTCAAGATAAAATCCGAGAAAATCCTTAACCGCGCCGTCGCATAATACTATCGGAATTCCGCTCAAATCTGCCGGAGCCTTGACCGCCTGCGCCCTGTCGTAAACGGTCTTTAACGCCTGCGCGCACTTTAGTCTTATCGCGTCCTTTGCAAGCGTGTCATACTCAAAGGTCCAGTGCAGCTCGACATCGTTTCCGTTTGCCTTACTCTGCGTAACAAATTCTCCGTTGATGTTGAACTTGACATAGGAAACGTCGGTGCCCGCCGAGGTAACTATATGCACCGTTTCTTTTTCGGAAAAGAATTCCGACGAATTGACCCATGCCTCAGTCTCATGGTCCGCCTCATAAAGCGCCGACGCCATCGCAACCGCGTTATCCGTAAGTGAGCCGTCCTTAAGAGCGCTGTCCTTAACAACCTGCTCCTCATACTTGCCTTCGGGCAAATCAAAATAAGGATTTTCAACATAGAGCGCCGACGCGTACGCGCCGTCTATAAGTCCCTCAATTCTTGCTCTGTCATATCCGGGATAAATATATACCGACGACGAGCCCCTGTATTTCTGTCCCTCACGCTCAAAATCACGGTACACGGTAAGCTTAAGCTCTCTCGCCTTTTTCTCTCTTGTCAAATCTATGTTTTTTCCGATGAAAAACAGCTCCGCCGACTCGCGCAGCCCGTCACATACGCAGTAAACCGGTATTTCTTTCTCCTTCAGTATCTCAATAATCAAATCTCTCATTATCGCTCTTCACCTCTCATCCCAGCTTCACTCTTGCCTTTATATAAGGACCGCCGTCCGAAACCTTTACCCATTCCTTGTAGCCTTTGCCGCAGAAGCCGCTGCCGCACAAATCCGTTTTCTCGGACATCATGGATATGGATTTCAAAAGGTCGGGGACGTATCCGCTCAAGACCACGGGCGAGTATACTTTTCCGGTGAGTTTACCGTCCTTTATCTCCCTCGCGATATTGACCATGCACTGAATTCCCCAGTTCTTGGGGTCCTCCATGCCGCAGATGGCGTTTTCGAGAAGAAAACCGTGTTCAACCGAAGCAATCATATCTTCAAGCTTATCCGTACCGTGCTCAAAAAATGTGTTCGTCATTCTGGTATACGCTTTGC
>JAAVHB010000068.1 GCA_014799955.1 Butyrivibrio sp.
TGAGGTAAAAAATGATTTGACGGATTCGCTCATCTCATCCCTGTGCTTTTTAAGTACTAAAAGCTCGTCTGCGTATCCGGCAATCTGAGCGTCCGCCGTCTTTATAAGCCCGGTAATTTCGACAATCTCTTTATTCTTGGCTTCGATTTCCTTGGTGGAGTCTACCTTACTGTCCTCAAGCTCCGAAATGCTTTCCTTAAGTCTGCCGATTTCCCGCAGCGCTCTTTTTATGCTTTCCTCGATAAAGCTTCCCTTCTGGGAAATTTCGGAAAATTCTATTCTTATTTCTTCGGCAAGCCTGCTTCTGTCCGTCAGCTCGTTTTTAAGGCGCTCAAGCCTTTCGGTAAGCTGCTCCACATCCGCCGTCGTTTCCTCGTTATAGCTTTCCATGCCGGAAAGCTCGTATTTGAGAGAGGAGAGACTTTCATTTATCTCAAGCACCTGCTTTTCGATTTCGGCTGATTCGCGCCGATTATCCTCGTACATGGAGCGGATTTCGTCCTGCTTTGATGAAATCTGGTTATATTCCATTTCCGCCGTGTTCTGCTCAAGTCTTTTTGCCTGAAGCTGCTCGTTGTTGGCGGAAATGACGTTTCCGGCCTCAACGATACGTGCGGAGGTTTTTTCAATGTCCGCCGATATTTTTTTGACCGCATCCGAGGTTTTTTCAATCAGCTCCTGAAGTTCCTCGATTTCTCTCCGTCTTCCCAGGAGATTGCTGGTATTTTTAAAGGCACCTCCGGTCATGGCGCCGCCCGGATTAAGCAGCTCACCCTCAAGCGTGACTATTCTGAGGGAATGCTTGTATTTGCGGTTAAGATTAAGAGCGCTGTCTATATTGTCGGTCACAACGCATCTTCCCAGAAGATGCGCGGCAATGCCGAGATATTTGTCTTCCACCGAAACAAGCTCGGAGGCGTAGCCGATAAATCCGCTCTCCCCGTCAAGCTGTTCCCTGCGGTTATTCCTGCCGTCCACCGCCGACAGGGGAAGAAAGGTCGCCCTGCCGTATTTGTTTTCCTTGAGATACGCAATCATTTTCTTGGCGGTTTCCTCGGTATCGGTAACGATATTCTGAATTGTGCCGCCGAGCGCCGTTTCGATTGCGATTTCGTATTTTTTGTCGGTCTTTATAATATCCGCGACAACGCCGAGCACACCGCTGTTGTTTTCACGGCATTCCATGACTCTGCGTATGCTGTTTCCGTAGCCGTCGTAGCGCTCCGCGATATTCCGGAGGGTTTCAAGCCTTGAGCTTACGCGCATATTCTGTTCCTTTGCCGAGGAAAGCTTTTCCTCTAGGTCAGCGCGGCGTTTTTTCAGCTCGGTGCGTTCCGCCCCGAGTTTGTTGTTTTCAGCCACAAGGTCTCTGATTTCAGAGTTAATCCTATCAAGCTCCTTACGGCTTTCCCCGAGCGAATCGTCAAACTGGCTTTCGTCCGTCTTGTAGCCGATAAGCCTGCTGTTAAGCTCCGCACGCCTTATGCCTATCTGCTCAAGCATAGTTTCATATCTCTGTATATTTGTTCTGATTATTCCCTTTTGATTGAGATTCTCAAAAATCGAATTCTTTTTTTCGTCTATATCCGCGCTTACCGAGCTTATCTCCTCGTTCAGCGAAGCCAATTCCGCCTCCGCCGCATCCTTCCTTGCGCTTACGCCGTCGATTTTGTCATCCATGGAAAACTTCTGCTTGATAAGAGCCGCTTTTTCCTCGTCCCTCTCCGAAATCTGCTCGTTTATAGCCGCTATTCTCTGGGCGAGATGCTCGTCGCTTAAATTCGCCGTCTTTATCTGCTCCTTTAAAAGCTCGATATGCCCGATAAGCTTATTCTTATCGATTTCCGCCCGGCTGTGAAGGGAAGAAAGCTCGTCAATACGGTTTGAAGTCTCGCTTATTTCGGCTTCTTTTTCATCGTAAACGGTTTTGATGCGGTCAAATTTCTCCTGTGTTACCGCGGTATCGTTTTCCACGATTGCGAGTTTTTCCGAGGTTTCGTTAATACTCCGTTTAAGGCTTTCCGCCTCCATAAGAAAAAGATTGACCTCGTGGTTTTTGAGGCTTTCTCTGAGCCTTAAATACTCTTTCGCCTTTTCCGACTGCTTTTCAAGGGGACCGACCTGTTTTTCCAGCTCCGCCAGAATATCGCTTATGCGCACAAGATTGTTCTTCTCATTGTCAAGGCTTTTCTGCGCGGCAGCCTTGCGTCTTTTATATTTTACGATTCCCGCAGCCTCGTCGAAAAGCTCCCGCCTTTCCTCGGGCTTGCCGCTTAAGATTTTGTCAATCTGACCCTGCCCGATTATGGAGTAGCCTTCCTTGCCGATTCCGGTATCGTAAAAAAGCTCGTTTATATCCTTTAACCTGCACGAGTTTCCGTTGAGCATATACTCACTCTCGCCGGAGCGGAATACGCGGCGCGTTACGGTTACTTCGTCATAATCAATATCAAGCTTGTGGTCCGTGTTGTCTATGGTAAGCGATACGGCGGCAAAGCTTACGGGCTTTCTTGCCTCCGTGCCCGCAAAAATAATATCCTCCATTCTGGAGCCGCGCAGCTGCTTTGCGCTCTGCTCGCCCAGAACCCATCTGACCGCGTCGGCGATATTGCTTTTGCCGCTTCCGTTAGGGCCTACTATTCCCGTAATTCCGTTGTCAAAATCAAAAACCATTTTATTGGCAAAGGACTTAAAGCCCTGCACGTCAATCTTTTTAAGATACATCCTTATTCCCTACATTTCCAGTATGGCGTTGTACGCAGCCTGCTGCTCCGCCGCCTTCTTGGTTCTTCCGCTTCCTTCTCCGACGGTTTTGCCGTCCACAATCACCCTGACGGTAAATTCCTTGCAATGGTCCGGCCCGCTCTCCCGTATAAGCTCGTATTCGGGGCTTGGAAGTCCGTCCGCCTGAACCTTTTCCTGAAGAATCGATTTACTGTCCACAAAGAGCTTCTTACGGTCAATATCCTTAAGCACATGCTCCTTGACAAATTCCTTGGCACATTCAATGCCTCCATCCCTGTATATGGCTCCAAGCACCGCCTCAAAGGCGTCGCTTATGATGGAGTCCCTGAATCTGCCACCCGTCAGTTCTTCTCCCCTGCCGAGATAAATCATATCGTTCAGTCCGATTTCTCTTGCGCAGAAAGCAAGCGTAGGCTCGCACACGATGCTCGCGCGCAGCTTTGTAAGCTCTCCCTCCGCCTCGGTGTCGTATTTTTCAAAAATATATTCGCTGACCGTTATCTCCAGAACCGCGTCGCCCAGAAATTCCAGACGCTCGTTGTTATGATGCTTATCGTGATAAATCTCGTTGCCGTAAGAGCTGTGTGTCAGCGCAAGCTCGAGAAGTCCGGTGTCTCTGAAAGTATATCCTATTTTTTTCTCAAATTCCCGTAAATCCTTGTTTTCGTCAGCCATAATAATTTCCCTTAACATATCCTTAATTAAACGAAAAAGCCCGTCGCCGGGCTTTTTATTCCGCTAACATTCCCGCGAGACGCCATGCGTCGAACGGGACTTACCTCTAACATTCCCGCGAGACGCCATGCGTCGAACGGGACTTTCCTCTGTGCGCTGAACGGGACTAGTTGATTGCGTTTTTAATCTGTTCAACAGCGTCCGAAACAGTGACTATTGATTCTGCCGCTTCGTTAGGTATCTGAATATCAAACTCCTCTTCAATTCCCATAATAATCTGGAAAACGTCGAGAGAATCAGCGCCGAGATCGTCAACGAAGGTTGTGTCCATTGTTATCTCATCAGGCTGAATATTCAATACCTCTGCAATAATTTGCTGTATTTTTTCAAATTCCATGACTGTTCTTTCCTTTCCGAATTTCTCAAATCAACACAAATTGAAAAATTCATATAAATTATTGATTGATTATTGATTGTTTGATCTTACCCGTAATATCGTTCTCTACAAAGGAGATGCACTGGAGAATCGAATTTCTGATTTCCTTGGCATCCGAGGAGCCGTGGGATTTAATAACGAGTCCCTTAAGCCCTATAAGCGGAGCGCCGCCGTACTCGGTAGCATCGTACTTCTTGAGAACCTTTTTTAACGCCGGCTTAACAAGCAGCGCGCCAAGCTTTCCTCTGAAAGAGGACATCATTTCGCGTTTTATTTCCGACACAAGTGTCATACCCACGCCTTCAAACATCTTAAGTATGCAGTTGCCGACAAAGGCGTCGCACACGATTACATCCGCATATCCCGCGGGAATTTCCTTTGCTTCTATGCTGCCGATAAAATTAATATCGGCGCATTCCTTAAGCAGCGGAAATGTTTCTTTTACAAGGGCGTTGCCTTTTTCCTCTTCCGAACCCACATTGACGATTGCCACGCGCGGATTCTTAATGCCCATAACGTTTTCCATATATATGGAGCCCATCTGAGCAAATTTAAGCAAATGGTCGGGTCTTGCGTCAACATTGGCACCGCAGTCAACCAAAAGGGAAGGACCCTTTGCCGTAGGAAATACCGGTGCCAGCGGCGGTCTGTCAATCCCCCTGATTCTTCCGACAATAAGCTGTCCGCCTACAAGAATCGCTCCGGTGCTTCCCGCCGACACAAATGCGTCCGCCTCGCCGTTCTTTACAAGATTAAAAGCAACCACCATGGAGGAGTCTTTTTTCCCTCTGATTGCGTGAACCGGCGGCTCCGCGGTCTCTATGACCTCGGTGGCGTTGACAACCGAAATTCTTTCGGCATCATACTCGTACTTCGCCAGTTCTGCCTTAACCGCCTCCTCGGCTCCGACAAGCTTCACAATAACTCTGTCGCTTTCCTTAACCGCTTCGACGGCGCCCTTTACGATTTCAGACGGGGCATTGTCGCCGCCCATTGCGTCAAGCGCAACGATTATCGGATTACCCATTAAAAATTCCTCCGTCCTGCACTTCCCTGATATCTAGTGTTAATATACTAAATATCAAAGTATAAATCAACTGTTTTTTAGCACATCAACGCAAAAAAGACCTTTCGGAACGCCGAAAAGGTCTTCCCAGGTATTAGTCCTGTGCAAGTATTTCTTTTTTATTGTATGAGCCACAAGCCTTACATACCCTATGCGACATCATAAGAGCACCGCATTTGCTGCACTTAACTAAATTGGGAGCGCTCATCTTCCAATTAGCTCTTCTCTTATCTCTATGAGATTTTGATGACTTATTCTTAGGACAAATAGACATGCTTTACACCTCCTTTGCATTCCCGTGAGGTGTACCACACCGAGCGGGAGTTCCCTTATCACATCTCGCATATAAAAGATGTGCCTTACTTATTACTGAATTTTGAAAAAATATCATTGATTGCCGCCATTCTCGGGTCGGGTACAAATGTGTCGCACCCGCATTTTTCCCTGTTGAGGTTAGTGCCGCATACCCTGCATATTCCTTTGCAGTCCTCACAGCACAGCACCTTCATAGGCAGATTAAGGACTATCTCGGGAAAAACCAGTCCGTCCACGTCTACCGAATATCCTTCGACAAAAGACATATCCTCCTCGCCGTCCTTATCCTCAAAATCAATGTCCCTGTCAAGCTTAAAGCTTAACATCTGCCTCGTTTCGTCAAGGCATCTGTCACAGGGCATGACCAAGGTCAGCGAAGCTTCTCCCTCGATATGAATCCCGCTTTTACCGGAGCGTGACACATATAAATCTATCGGCTTCTTATCCGCTATCGGATAGCTTACCCTTCCCAAATCCAATGTGTCCGTATCCAGCTTAACCGTGTACTTTCTTTCCGTTCCTCTGCCCGCACTTTCCGCTTTACGCGGACGGACACTGTCAGGAAACAAACCGGATAAATCCAATATCATAATTTTCCACCTGCTCAATCATTATGCCGAAAGCACACCTGTATCATTATACTAACGTGATATATGTTTGTCAAACATTTTTTGAAAAAATTGCAAACAATTGATTATTTAACCAGTCTCAGCGTTTCTCTGGCTATCGCCAGTTCCTCGTTGGTCGGCACCACAAGGAGCTTTACCTTTGAAGCGGGCGTCGATATTACGACCTCCTCGCCGCGCGCCTTGTTGGCTTCGTTATCCACCTCCGTGCCGAGATACTGTAAATATTCGCAGATACGTGCCCTGACGCGGTAATCGTTTTCTCCGACTCCCGCGGTAAATACAACCGCGTCCGCTCCGTTCATTGCCGCCGCGTATGCGCCGACGTATTTTGCGACATTGTAGCAGAAGGTTTCAATCGCCGCCTCGGCATAAGTATTTCCCGCTTCGGCGCCCTTCCACAAGTCCCTGAAATCGCTTGAAAGTCCCTTGGACATTCCGTAAACTCCGGATTCCTTGTTCAGTATCTTCATAACGTCGGCTATGCCGATATTCTCTTTATTCGCGATAAATTCTATTACCGAAGGGTCTATATCGCCGCTGCGCGTTCCCATTATAAGACCCTCCAGAGGAGTAAGACCCATAGAGGTATCCACGCATTTGCCGTGCTTAACCGCCGAGAGCGAAGCCCCGTTGCCGAGATGGCATACTATTAATTTCAAATCCTCGTACGGTTTTGAGAGAATCTCCGCCGCGCGCTTTGAAACATAGCTGTGGCTTGTTCCGTGAAATCCGTAGCGTCTGAGCTTGTATTCCTCATAATATTTATAGGGCAGACCGTACAGATAAGCCTTTTGCGGCATCGTCTGATGAAACGCCGTGTCAAAAACAGCCACCATCGGCGTACCGGGCATAAGCTCCTGACAGGCGTTGATTCCTATGAGATTTGCCGGATTATGAAGCGGTGCAAGCTCACTGCAGTCCTCAATTGCTTTTTTAACCGTATCGTCAATTAGCACCGAAGCCGTAAAGCTCTCTCCCCCGTGCACAACCCTGTGTCCTATTGCTCCGACCTCCGAAAGCGACTTTATCACTCCCGTTTTTTCGTTCGTAAGAGCCTCAAGCACGAACCGGATTGCCTCCGTGTGGGTAGGCATTGCCTTAGCCGACTCTTCCTTCTCTCCGCCCCGGGGCGCATAGGTAAGAACTCCGTCAATTCCTATACGCTCGCATATTCCCTTTGCGAGAACCTCTTCCGCCAGGGAATCAATAAGCTGGAATTTAAGCGACGAGCTTCCGCAGTTTAAAACCAATATATTCATAACAAATCCTCCATACTAAATCTGAAGCTGCGACTGAACCGCCGTAAGCGCGACAACGCCTACCACGTCGGAGGGTGAGCAGCCTCTTGAAAGGTCGTTGACGGGCTTTGCTATGCCCTGCGTTACGGGACCGTACGCCTCCGCCTTTGCAAGTCTGTGTACAAGCTTGTATCCGATATTTCCCGAATCCAGATCGGGGAAAATGAGCACGTTCGCCTTACCCGCAACCTTGCTCACAGGAGCCTTGAGCTCTGCGACCTCGGGAATTATCGCGGCGTCAAGCTGCATCTCTCCGTCAAGCTTTATGTCCGGAGCCATATGCCTTGCTATTTTAACCGCGTTCGTTACCTTATCCACATCGGGATGACGCGCGCTTCCCATTGTCGAATGGGATAAGAGCGCAACTATCGGCTCCCTGCCGACTAACTTCTGGAAGGAGCGCGCCGAATCCACGGCGATGGCCGCAAGCCTGTCCGAATCGGGATTCTGTTCAAGTCCGCAGTCTCCGAAAAGGAAGGTTCCGTCGCTGCCGTAAGGGCAGTCCGGCACAACAATAATAAAGAAAGCCGATACAAGCTTAACGCCCGGCTTTGCCTTGACAATCTGGAGCGCGGGTCTTAAGGTATTCGCCGTCGAATGGCAGGCTCCCGACACTACTCCGTCAGCCTCGTCCTCACGGAGCATCATACAGGCAAAGTGAACATAATCCGTGGTGAGCAGCGTCCTTGCCTCGTCCGACGTCATCCCCTTCTTGCGTCTGAGTTCGGTCAAATCCGCAACATACCGCGCAAGCCTGTCCGATTTGAACGGGTTGATTATATTGATTCCCGCAGTATCGATACCTTTGCTGTATGTAGCGGTCTCGTCAGGAGTGGCAATAACGGTAATTTCCGCCAAATCCTCCTTCACTATCGTTGCCGCAGCCTCCCAGATTCTTCTGTCCATTCCCTCCGGCAGAACAATTCTCTTCTTGTCAGCCTTTGCTTTAGCCTTGATTTCTTCAATAAATGTCATTTCAAAAATGGGTCCTTTCAGGTATTTTCGTTCAAAAAACACGTTTATAATATTATAACCCGAACTTTTCGCAGATACAAGAAAAAATATTATCATTTGACTATATCGGCGTAAAATTTTATAATCACTTGTATAAAAAAGCGGCACGGAAGGCGGCAAATCATGAAAACGGCGGCAATAATCGCAGAATACAATCCCTTCCACAAGGGACATATTTATCACATTGAGCAGACAAGAAAGCTTACGAAAGCCGACTGTGTAGTCGCGCTTATGAGCGGAAATTTCGTTCAGCGCGGCGAACCCGCCTTTGCGGACAAATACACCCGCGCCCGCATGGCGCTTGAATGCGCCGACCTTGTGCTTGAGCTTCCGGCGGTTTACGCCGTATCCAGCGCTGAGGGCTTCGCCTCAGGCGCGGTTTCCGTCCTTGACTCCATGAGCGGAATTGACTTTCTCTCTTTCGGAACGGAATGCTCATATCCGGAATGTGAAACGCTTTACAAAGCGGCGGACATTCTCGCCGCCGAGCCGGACGGCTATACAGCATTACTCAAAGAAAAGCTCGCCGCCGGAATGAGTTTTCCCGCCGCAAGAGCCGCAGCTCTTACGGAATATACCGGAGATGACGGCATATCCGCTCTTTTGTCATCTCCGAACAACATTCTTGCCGCGGAATATATGAAGGCGCTGATACGCAGAAGCTCCGCAATCAAACCTTTTCCGATAAAAAGGCTCGGAGATTACCATTATAGCGGAAAGGAATCAGAAAACGGCTTTGCGGGAGCAGCCGCCGTTCGCAGTCTGTACCGCTTGGAAGGTTTGGACGGCATAAGAGACTCGGTTGACGGAGCCGCTCTTGCCATACTGACCGAAGCAGCCGGACATACTCTGCCCGTATATTCCGGCGATGTGAGCGCTCTTTTATGCTACGCGGCAGCCGTAAATTCCGAAAAGCTCGCCTCGCTGTACGATGTGGGCGAAGCAATCGCCGGCAAGCTTTGCAGCGCGCTCTCCGACTGTGCCGTACATGACTTTGAGGCTCTTGCGTCAAAGCTCAAAAGCCGTGAGCTCACCCATACAAGAATCTGCCGCGCGCTGATTCACATACTGTTGGACATCAGACAGTCCGACGCCGATATGCTTGCCGCGTCCGGTTATCCCTCTTACGCGAGGATACTCGGCTTTAACAGTATCGGAAGAGAATTTCTTTCCTCGGTAAAAAAAGACGCCGCTCTCCCGATTATTTCCAACTGCGCGGACGCATACGGCTCTCTTTCTCCCGAACAAAAATATCTTTTTGACAAGGACCTTCTCGCCTCGCGCATATACGGCAATATTCTTTATTCCAAATACAAAACGGCTCCGGTTGACGATTTCCGAAGCCGTCCGATAATAGTCAAACACCCCGCCGCAAGCAGCGGGACATCAAACTTGATACGTCCCCAGAAGCGGGGTATTTGACCCTCGCGGCATTCGCCAAATGGATGCTGACGCATCCTCTTGGCTCATTGCTCGCGGGAATAAAATAATTTCTGTCAGTTTTTGAAGCTGTGAATCGGAGCCGGAATTCTTCCGCCCCGGTTTACGAATACCGAGCAGTCAAAGGTGTTGACGGGCATTACCGGAGCGTATCCTAACAAGCCGCCGAATTCCACCGTATCTCCCGCTTTTTTGCCCATGGCGGGAATAATGCGCACAGCCGTGGTTTTCTGGTTGACCATTCCGATTGCCGCCTCATCCGCAATGATTCCGGCTATTGTCTCCGCGGGTGTGTCACCCGGAATCGCAATCATATCAAGCCCCACCGAGCATACGCAGGTCATAGCCTCAAGCTTTTCTATGGTGAGCGAGCCTTCCTTAACCGCGTCTATCATTCCCTGGTCCTCACTGACGGGAATGAACGCGCCGCTCAAGCCGCCCACATACGAGGACGCCATGACGCCGCCCTTCTTCACTTGGTCATTCAGCAGCGCAAGCGCGGCTGTCGTGCCGGGCGCGCCCGCGCGCTCAAGTCCGATTTCCTGTAAGATTTCGGCAACCGAATCTCCTACCGCCGGAGTAGGCGCCAGCGACAAATCTATTATTCCGAACGGTATTCCGAGACGTTTTGATGCCTCCTGTGCCACAAGCTGTCCCACTCTCGTTATCTTGAACGCCGTTTTCTTGATGGTTTCGCAAAGTTCCTCAAAATTAGCGTCACGCAGATTCTGCAAGGCGTATTTTACAACACCGGGTCCGCTTACGCCCACGTTTATAACCGCGTCCGCCTCCGATACTCCGTGAAAAGCGCCCGCCATAAACGGATTGTCATCGGGCGCGTTGCACAGCGCGACAAATTTTGCGCAGCCGAGCGAATCCCTGTCCTTTGTAGCTTCGGCGGTTTCTTTGATGATATCGCCGAGAAGCCTCACCGCGTCCATATTTATTCCCGTTTTGGTGGAGCCCACGTTGACCGAGGAGCATATGCGCTCCGTCTGCGCGAGCGCCGCGGGAATCGAACGTATAAGCAGCTCGTCGCTTTTTGTCATTCCTTTATTGACAACGGCGGAATAGCCGCCGATAAAATTTACTCCGACCTCGCTTGCCGCCTTATCGAGAACCTTTGCGATTTCCACATAGTCATCGGGAGTTTTGCAGGCGGACTGTCCGACAAGCGCAATCGGCGTAACGGAAATTCTTTTGTTTACAATCGGTATTCCGAATTCCTTTTCAATGTCCTGTCCTGTTTTGACAAGATTTCTCGCAAGCGAAGTAATCCTGTCGTAAATCTTGCTCTTTACCCTTTCAATGCTGTTGTCGGCGCAGTCGAGCAGGCTTATTCCCATCGTGATTGTACGGACGTCAAGATTTTCCTTGTCAATCATCGCGTTGGTCTCGTTGACCTCGTATATGTTAATCATTTTTTAGTCCCTTCGTTTCAGATTCTGTGCATCTTGTCAAAAATTTCCTCGCGCTGGCATTTTATCACCACGCCTATGCCGTTTCCGATTTCGTCAAGGTCGGTTATAACCTCCGCAAGCGCCTTGTCGGATTTGTC
The DNA here is from genome assembly GCA_014799955.1 of Butyrivibrio sp. Taxonomy (GTDB): domain Bacteria; phylum Bacillota; class Clostridia; order Lachnospirales; family Lachnospiraceae; genus Eshraghiella. The sequence goes on from JAAVHB010000068.1 coordinate 11,177, forward strand.
CGCGTCCACAATCATCATCATATTAAAATAATCCTGAACGATTGTCTGTGAAATATCGAGAATATTTATGTGGTTATCGGCAAGATATGTGCATACCTTCGCAATGATTCCGACCGTATCCTTGCCTACCACCGTGATTATTACTCTGTTCATATATTTTCTCCTGTCTAAAATGTGATTATATCGGAAGGAATGTCGCGGCGCGCCACCCTTATGTCAAAATCCTCCGCGTTAAAACGGTTATCGCCCATATTAATTTCCATACGCACCGTTTCGTACGCCAAATCGGGAAAATTGTTTTCCTTGCTGAGGTGCCCCAAAAGAATATGCTCCACCCTGTCGTTAAGGATTTCGCACAAAAGCCTGCCGCAAGCTTCGTTGGAAAGATGCCCGCTGCTTCCCAGAATCCTCTGCTTAAGCGGATACGGATACGGGCCGGTCATAAGCATATTTATGTCATGGTTGGACTCCACAAGCATTGTGTCGAGATTTGAAAATTCCCGCACTATATTTTCCGTGTATTCGCCCAAATCGGTAATCACTCCCGCCCTTTTTTCACCGGAGGTTACTATATAGGCGACCGGATCCACGGCGTCGTGAGAGACCGGAACAGTCCGTATTTCCATATCTTTTATGCAAAAAGAGCCTCCCGCCTCTACGGAATGGTAAATGCCCTCAGGCATGGCTCCGAGCGTCCTGTTTGACGCTATGTACCTCATAACTCCGGCTGTCCCGTAAATCGGCGTCATGCAATGCCTTTCAAATACACCGAGACCCCTTATATGGTCGTCATGCTCATGCGTGATAAGCACGGCGTCAATGTCCTCCGCCGTAAGCTCAAGCTTCGCAAGCCCTTCAAGCACCTTCTTTTTGCTGATTCCGTCATCAATAAGTATATGCGTATTATCAGTCCCTATGTATATGCAGTTGCCGCTGCTTCCGCTGGCAATACTCATCATTCTCATCGGTAAACACTCTTTCCGTCAGGTAAACCCAATTCAGTTCAGTCGCGGCCGTTATCTATCGTAAGCCTGTCGCGGCCGTGCTGTTTTGAATAATACATCGCTTTATCAGCCCTGTCAATAAGTGTCGATATGTCCTTTGTGATTTCGGGATAAGCCGTCACACCGATACTGACATTCAGATTGATTACGGTGTCGCCGCTCTGCACCGGAGTATTTTTTATGCTTACGCGAAGCTCCTCCATAATCCTCGCCGCCTCGGACAGCGACTTGCCCTCAAGGATAATAACGAATTCTTCTCCGCCGTACCTGAATGCCGCGCCGCCGTTGTCTTTCGCCGAAATATTTATAAGCTTTGCCACGGTCTTTATCGCCATGTCGCCGAAAAGATGTCCGTAAGTATCGTTTATGCTCTTAAAAAAGTCGATATCAACCATCGCCGCCGCCACGTCTTTTGGGGTCTCCGAATTGATAAAATTATCGTTGAAGTACACGTTAAGATATCGTCTGTTATAAATCCCGGTCAGCGCGTCCATAATCGACATCTGCCTTATTTCATAATACAGGGAGATATTTCGCGCCACAACCTCCATCTGTCCGAAAATATTGGAGAAGAGCATATCCTTGTCGGCGAAAGCATCTTTTTCGCCGCTCAGCATTATGTACAGCGCCTTATTATCGGTATCGTCCATTATAAGAGTGTTGATGGCGACTGCCGAAATCTCCGCCTTCTTAAAAAACGGGAACTCATCATAATCCACCTGATTCAGCATGAAACGGCTTCCCATTTCACTGTGCTCCTGTATGAATAAATCGCTCAGGAAAAAGTCATAGAATTCCATCGCTTCCACTTCACCCAGAACGCTTTCCAGCGATTCGTACTGATATTTCGCGCGCAACTCCTCATTTACAAAAACAAGCTCGGAATATTTCAACGAAAATCTTTCGTTGAGCATATCCCTTGCGTATGTTGCCAGTTTTTCGAGATTAAGCGTAGACATCATCATCGTCATGAAATGATTCTGGAATTCCATATCCGCGTTGACGATGTTAATTTTGCGGTATGCCTCCTCGAGCTCGAACTTCTTGATTCCGAGCTGCTCGTTGACCGTTCTCAGATTTTTCTGGCTCTCGTTTATTTTGTCGGAATTATCCTTAGCGCGGTCAAGAAGCCTGTCCCTCGAAAACATATACTGCTCGTAATATTTCTGAGTTTTGCCGTAATATGTCGCCGCTGCCCATGTAACCATAAAGGATATAATCGCAATCGATATATAATCAATGCTTCTGGCGGTAAAATTGTCACTCTGCCTTATGCACAGAATTATTACAATCACGGCAAACGGAATCTGGCACAGCAGACTGACTCCGAGTGAATTGCGAAACTCGGTCATATCATTCAGAAGTATTATTTCCACGATGAAAAGCGAATAGAACAGAATAACTATGATATTGTTGATATTGCTCATGCTCCTGTCGCTCAGATCGTTAATCATCATTCCGACAGCAAGAACCTCAATATATCTTACCGTCACCAGAAGCCAGAACTTATGGAAAAAGCTGTTGTACGAAAGAAGAATATCAAGCATAAGCACGCCTGAAATCACCAATGACGGAATAAATCCGATCTGCATTTTTTCATTGTTGAATATGAAATTATTCGCCATAAACAAAAGCAGTACGATAAGAAGACCTATATGCCTCCTCGAAAAAATAGTCTGAACTTCCAGAAGCTGTTCTCTGTTCTGCATCGTTTTTTATACCTTTCAAATTTTATGCGATGGGTTCTCCCTCCCAGAACAGTTCAAGAACCGCTCCGGAATGTATTTTATCGGCAAA
>JAAVHB010000069.1 GCA_014799955.1 Butyrivibrio sp.
CCTAAATCTTTGTTATTTTGTTTCACCTCGCATTTCCTTAAAGCCATAGAATGACCGTATCAGTAATCGACCATTATCTGACTTTCGTAATGTAGGTTTTCGATTTTGATCAGCGCTGTACTAATCTTGACCTAAAATGGGCTTAAAATAATAGGACTAAATCAGTGCAAACCCTTGATTTTATTGGGTTTCTCTTAATTTAGTCCTATTATACCACCAGCATATCCAAGGTAAATCTCGTCATAACCGTCAAGACTGTCAGGGTATCCTGTCAGTTCCGGTCTGGCATTCTCACGCTGGTCCGCCTTTGCCTGGTTGATACAGGTATTATAATCCTTTGCATAAGGCTTTATCTGCTCAATTCTGAAAAGCTCCGCCCCTGTTTTTTCCGCAATCATTTTTGCGGCCCTTTCTGTGTTGCCGACTTCCACATATCGGTAAGCACCGCCGAAGTAGTTCTCATCGGCTCTTGAATAATAAACGATTAATTTTGCCATTTTTCATTTCCTCCATCTTAATTCTGATTATAAACAAAGCGGGGCTTCAACGGAAGTCTCGCTTTTTCATGCAGTTATAACCCAAAGGCTATAACCGATTATTTTGTTGACAACACAGCTTTCAAGGCTGACAACAGCTTTTTTACCTTTTCGGAGGGCGCGGGAGAATGAAGAATGCCAAAAGGCATTTTGTGCCCCCAATCCACCTGGATGATTTTCAGAAGGGGATGTACATTGCACCATTTTTTCACAGCCATCAGAATACATTGGTTTTGTTCACATTGATTAAAAACATCAACACTGTAAAAATCAAAATCGACTATTTGTATTTCAGGGTGGTTTGCCGCTAAATCATCACGGAGCGAATCCACATGGCTGCTCCAACCACGGTGCATAAGCAGAAGTTTTTCTCCATACAGATCTTCAACTGACAGCCTGTCCTTTGAGGCAAGCGGATGGCTGACTGAAACCGCACAGCAGAGCGGCTCCATGGAAAGTACGGTACCGTCACATTCTCTCTGTTCAAGCATTACACTGTCAAATATGCCTGCCACCACATCAAAATTCTTGCCAAGGTTCTTCAATATCTCCCTGGCATTCTCCGGCGTGTTATCAAAAGGGACAAACTGGAACTTTATTTCCGGACAGTACTCATGTATTTGAGGCCATATCTCAACAAGAAACTGCGGTGGGTCATGAGCGAGGTTCCAATCCTTATAATAGCATCCTGTTTTTGCATGGCATTCTTGGCACGCTTTACGGCACCGTCACAATAACCGATGATATATTTGGCATCCCGGTAGAACGATTTCCCGGCTTCTGTCAGAATCAATCCCCGGTGTGTCCGCTCAAACAGCTTCAATCCAAGGGAGTCTTCAAGCAGATTGATCTGCTTGATAACAGCGGAAGAAGTAATATATAACTGCTCGGCAGCCTTATTAAAGCTGCCTGCGTCAGCGACCTGTAAAAAGGTTTTTAATTGCGGATTGTACAAAAGCTCTCCTCCTTTGGTAAGTGTCACGCAGTTGTAATCCGATTCCCGCGCTTTATCGGAAAAACAAAAAACTCAGAAGTTCATATCCAAACTTCTGAGTCATTCAAGTAGCCAATAGGGGAATCGAACCCCTGTTTCCGCCGTGAGAGGGCGGCGTCTTAACCTCTTGACCAATTGGCCGTCTGTGTCGTACTTGTTTATAATATATCAAGTCTCCGAAAAAAGCAAGTACTTTTTTGAAAAAATTTCAAAAATTTTATTCTGCGGTCACGGGCGCGCCGTCTGCGCCGAAAACCTCGTCACAAAGACCTGTATATTCCTGCCACTGGGGAGTATCGGCAAACTCACCCGTGCATTCGGCAATGCTGCGGTAATACCAGCCCTGAAGCGCAGCGTCCTTCATATTGAAGCTCTGCCACATCGCGGCGCCTATTTTACGGAAGCGTTCCACGCTCATACGCATATTGGAGAGCTTGTCCGCAAGCGCGATAAGCTTGACCTCACGCGAAGCATTGTTAAGATGGGCGATGGTCTCCTGCTTACGCAAAAGCCACGTGTCCGAGGCGGACTCGCCGCGGCGTTTATTCTCACTCTCCTCAAGCACAAGCCCCGCCACCCGATGCCCGAAGCGTTCTTCAATATCCGAAGCCGTATACGGGGTATCTTCAATTACGTCATGAAGCAGCGCGGCAATTATAACGTCCTCGTCCTCTGTCATCTCGGCGGCAATCTGCGCCGTTTCTATCGGGTGCGTTATATAAGGAATATCCGTGCCCTTTCTTAACGCGCCCGCGTGAGCGGTTTTTGCGAATGAAAGCGCTTCGTCATATCTCTGTGTCATATTCGTTTTCTCTCCTTCTGCGATGGATGGCTCAATCAGTAACCTAGCGCCTTCAGATATTCGTCAACAAGCGTTTCTTTATCATCGGATAAGCTGTATGCATAGACAAGCGTATTTTCAAGCTGTATAACAACGCTGTACACCGTCGTGCTTTTAACAGTGCATTTTTTGTACTCGTCCTCGGTCTTTTCGGTAGTGATATTCTCGCCCGTAACCGAGGTTACAAGCTTGCTTATGAGATATTCGTATGCGGCATCGCTTTTTTCAATGGTATCAAAAACATAGAACTGGGAGCTGTACTCTTCTCCCTTCCCGTTGCAGGTTGTGGACGCGTCGCCCTCTCTGATATCGACGGTAAGCCCGTTTGTCTCGGATATCTCCTTATATTTTTCCACCGAAATGGGATTCCGTACCTTGCCGACACCGCAGCCTGTGAGCGCTATTAAAAGAAACACAGCCGCTGCCGCCATAAATATTTTTTTCATTTTGTTCTCCTTTTCATTGACCTGAGCATTTCCTTGCTGTCCGAATCTATCCTGTAGGATTCAAGCATTTTCTGAATCGCCTTGTTGTAGGTCCAGTCGTCCAAATCCGTATTCATGAGAAAATCCTTCGTTCTGTCCGGAAATTTGGCATAGGCAGTCGCAAGACCCCATGCGACGCCCATTTTGGCGTAATAGCCCTCATGCCTTATTTTGCCGTAAAAAGCAAGCACCCTGTCGATGTAGTCCTCTTTTAAATAATAATCCATAAACATGACGGTTGCAAACCTTATTTCAAATTCTTTGCCGGATTGCGCGTACGGAATCAGAAAATCCCATCCTTTTTCAAGGTTTTTGCCGAAAATTTTGAGCGTCGCGCAAAAGGTGTCGCAGACCGACCAGTTATCGATTTGCGGTACAAAATCCCTTACAAGGTCGAGGATATAATCCATATCCGCCTTTATGTACCCTATTACAAAGCCCTTGAGCGTTTTTTCCTCAAAGCACAGCTCACCGCCGCAGGCGTTTTCAAGGTAACTCCCGTAATCGTCCTTTGCGATGCGCTTCGCAAAATCGCGCAGCTTCGGAATTCTCACGCCAAGCATACTGTTTTCGCCCGGAATCAAGGCGGACGAAAATTCGCCGTACTTTTTCTCCGCCATTTCCTCAAGCTCATGAAGAATATATTCCTTTGTGTATTCCATAAGTCACTCCTAACATTCCCGCGAGGCTTTGCCGAACGGGACTTTCCTAACATTCCCGCGAGGCTTTCCTCTACATAAAATCAAAAAACGAAAGCTGGTTGCTTTTAGGCATACCGCCAAGTATTCCCAAATCGCCCATAAGTCCGGCATTTGTACTTGATATTTTGGAGCGGTTTATAAGATCCTCCACCGACAGAAACGGTCCGTTCTTGGCTGCCTCGTAGATTCCGTCCGCCGCTACCTCGCCAAGCCCGTCGATGGACTTAAACGGCGGAAGAAGCTTTCCGTCCACAATCTGGAAATTCCTCGAATGGGATTTGTACAAATCAATCGGAAGGAACTCAAAGCCTCTGGCGTACATCTCCTGCACGATTCTCATATCCTTGAGCTGCCCCTCCTCTTTGTTGGAGAGCTTGTCTCTGCGCCTGTATTCCGTGATGTAATAATCCAGCTTTTCGCGCCCGAAGCACATCAGCTCGTATGAAAAATCGTCGGCTCTTATGCTGTAATAAGCCGCATAGTACTCAAGCGGGTAAAAAACCTTGCAGTAGGCTATACGCCACGCCATCATGACATATGCGGCGGCATGAGCCTTCGGGAACATATACTTGATTTTTTTGCAGGACCAGATATACCAGTCGGGCACACCCGCCTCGGTCATAATTTCCTCCCATTCAGGCTTAAGCCCCTTGCCCTTCCGGACGGATTCCATTATCGTAAACGCCTTTCCCGCTTCGATTCCCATTCCGATAAGATATACCATTATATCGTCCCTCGTGCATATAGCCGTGGAAATAGTCGCTTTTCCCTCCTCGATAAGAGTCTGCGCGTTGCCGAGCCACACGTCGGTGCCGTGGGACAGCCCCGCGATTCTTACAAGGTCGGAAAAATGCTGCGGCTTCGTGTCTATAAGCATCTGCATGGCAAAATCGGTTCCGAACTCAGGTATTCCGAGACATCCGAGCTTCGTGCCGCCTATGTCATCAGGCTTTATTTTAAGCGCCTGCGTCCCCTGAAAAAGAGACATGACCTCGGGGCTGTCAAGTGGAATGGTTTTCGGGTCCTTCTGCGTCAGATCCTGAAGCATCCTTATCATGGTCGGGTCGTCGTGCCCGAGTATATCAAGCTTCAAAAGATTATGGTCAATGCTGTGGTAATCAAAATGCGTCGTAACGATATTACTTGACATATCGTTCGCGGGATGCTGTATCGGCGTAAAGGAATGAATTTCCTCTCCATAGGGAAGAACAATGATTCCGCCCGGATGCTGCCCGGTCGAGCGCTTTACGCCCACGCCGCCCGCTACTATGCGGTTGATTTCGCAGTCTCTTTTGCGCTGATTCTTTTCCTCATAATATTTTTTTACGTAGCCGTACATGGTCTTGTCGGCAAGCGTGCCGACGGTTCCCGCCTTGAAGGTCTGCCCCTCGCCGAAAATAACCTCGACGTAGGCGTGCGCCTTCGACTGGTATTCGCCGGAAAAATTAAGGTCGATATCAGGCTCCTTGTCGCCGTTGAAACCCAGGAAGGTTTCAAAAGGAATGTCAAAGCCGTCCTTGTCAAGCTTATGCCCGCAAACCGGACATATTTTGTCCGGCATATCGCAGCCCGCGCCGCCCGCGAACGCCTTTACCTCCTCGCTGTCAAAATCGCAGTAATGGCATTCGGGACAGAGATAATGAGGGCTTAAGGGATTCACCTCGGTAACTCCCGACATTGTCGCCACAAATGAGGAACCTACGGAGCCTCTGGAGCCGACAAGATAACCGTCCTCATTTGACTTCCACACAAGCTTCTGAGCGATTATGTACATGACCGAATAGCCGTTTGAAATAATAGAATTAAGCTCCCTTTCGAGGCGGTTTACAACTATTTCGGGCAAATCGGGACCGTACATCTTATGCGCGTTGTTATAGCAGATTTCCCTCAGCGTTTCGTCCGAATGCGGGATTACCGGAGGGCATTTGTCGGGACGGACGGGCTCGATACGCTCAATCATATCGTTTATTTTGCGCGTGTTTGTCACGACAACCTCATACGCCTTATCCTCGCCGAGATACTGAAATTCCGCAAGCATCTCCTCCGTTGTGCGAAGATAGAGCGGAGCCTGATTGTCGGCGTCTCCGAAGCCCTGCCCCTTCATGATTATGCGCCTGTATATCTCGTCCTCGGGATTGAGGAAATGCACGTCGCAGGTTGCTACGACGGGCTTAGAAAACTCCTCGCCAAGCTCCACAATTCTTTTATTCAGCCTCATCAAATCCTCGTCCGATTTCACCTGCGTAAGCTTCTGGTCGGCTATCATAAATCGGTTGTTGGCAAGCGGCTGGATTTCGAGGTAATCGTAGAAATTGACGATTCCCGCAATCTCCTCGTGGGACACGCCCCTTAGGACTGCCTGAAAAAGCTCTCCCGCCTCGCATGCCGAGCCGAGGATAAGCCCGTTCCTGTGCTTCTCGATTTCGCTTTTGGGAATCCTCGGTCTTTTGTTAAAATATGTAAGGTGCGACATCGAAACAAGACGGTAAAGATTAACCCTGCCCTCGTCGGTGGCGGCGAGAATAATGGCATGGTAGGTCTTTGCCTTCAGAATCGCGTTTGTATTGAATTCTTTAATTTCATTTATGCCGTCAAGGTTTTCTATGCCTCTAGCAGTAAGCTTATTAACAAGCGCAAGGAAAATATCGGCGCACGCCTGCGCGTCGTCCACCGCCCTGTGATGATTAAAGGGCGGTACGCCGAGCGCCTTTGCCACATGGTCGAGCGTGAATTTTCCCAGAGACGGCAAAAGAGCCCTCGCAAGCGCGACGGTGTCCGCCACGGTACAGTTAAATTCCCGACCGAGAACCGTCCTTGCCTTTTCCTTTATAAATCCCACGTCAAAGCCCGCGTTATGCGCTACCATAACGGCGTCGCCGCAGAATTCAAGGAATTCCGGCAGCACCTTCTCAACAGTATCGGCGTTTTCGACCATCGCGTCGGTTATTCCCGTAAGCTGCTCTATATTGAACGGAATAGGAATAAGCGGGTTTACAAATGCGGAAAATCTGTCCGTTATCTTTTTGCCCGTTATCTTCACGGCTCCGATTTCGATAATCCTGTCGTTTACGGGAGAAAGCCCCGTCGTCTCCAAATCGAAAACAACATATGTACCGTCAAAGCTCTGTCCCGACGGATTCTCGATTATCCTGCTCAAATCGTCCACGAGATAAGCCTCGACACCGTAAATTATCTTAAAATCCTTGTTGTCAAGCTTTGTGTGGAAGGCGTCGGTAAAGCCCTGCACAACGCCGTGGTCCGTGATTGCAAGCGCGGGATGCCCCCATTCGCTCGCCTGCTTTATTATTGCGCCTGCGTCGGACACGCCGTCAAGCTCGCTCATCTTCGTATGGCAGTGCAGTTCCACGCGCTTTTCCATAGCCATGTCAGTTCTTTTTACCCTGAAATCGCTGCCCTTCATGATTCCTGTGAGTGAGCCGACATTAAGCTCGCCCGAAAACGAGTCGATATTGGTAACGCCCTTTACCCTGAGGAAGGCGCCCTTTTTAATACTGCCCTCAAGCTCCTCCAAATCCTCCGGCTCAAGGAAAAGCTTTACGGTAATCGAGTCCGTAAAATCCGTAACGTCGAAAATCAAAAGGAATTTGCCGCTTTTAAGCTGGCGCTTGTCCACAGCCATGACCTGCCCGTGGAAGGTGATTACGCCCATTTCGCCCTCGACGGTTTCAAGCTTTATCGGCTCGTCCTCAAAATCCCTTCCGTATATTACGTCGGGGTTGTCCGAGCGTTTTAAGGGACGCTTTCTTTTGCCCTCGTTCTGATAAAGACCTCCCTGTCTGCGGTACTCCTTGGGAGCGCCGCCCGTCCTGCGGGCGGACGCGGGATTTTCCTTATCCTGCTTTTTTGCCGCCGTCTGTTCTCCCTGAGTATTCGCGGCGGGTGAAGTATCGGCGTTATCCGCGCCGTCCCCGTCAGTGTTTTTGCCGCCGCCCCGCACTGCGTTTCTCTCGGAGATTTCCTGTATCATCTGCTCAAGCTTGTATTCCGCTTCTTTCTTGTGCCTGCTCTCCTTGGGCTTTGTATAGATTATATCAACCTTTATGTCAAAGCCGAAGCGGTTTTCCATTATGCCGCACAGCATTTCGGCAAGCTCGCCCGCAAACTGCCTCGCCACAAAGGTGTCCTGCACGCTCATACGGATATTGTGCTCATCGTCGGCCTCGATTTCTGCCTCCCTGAAAATCTGGTATTTTATCATGTTCTGGCGCTCAAGCTCAAATAAAATGCTGTCGCCGTATTCCTCAAGAATGCTCTGGGGCGTGTGAAGCTTTGAAAGCTCAAAGCGTTCGCATATTTTTATCTCCATAGCAAAAAAAGGCCGTATCTGACGCTTTATTTCGTTCTCTGCATAGACAATCACGCCGCGCCCGACAAGCCTTTTGAATCTTATATATATTTTGACCGACGTTTTTGCCGAATTCATTGTCATGTGTGTGACAACGGCTTCGGCAAAAATACCGCTTATATCCTTTTTGAGCTCCAATGTCGGAAAAACCTCAAAAAAAGTTTTTTCGTCCATTTATATCATTCCCTCCAGTTGTCAAGCTCCTCCTTAAGAGCCGCAAGAAGCCGGTCTTCGGGTACTTTTTTAACTATCTCACCCTTTTTGATAAGAAGTCCCTCTCCGTCACCTCCGGCTATGCCTATATCGGCTTCTCTCGCCTCTCCCGGCCCGTTGACCGCACAGCCCATGACGGCAACCTTTATATCCAGATCATATCCCCGCACAAGCTCATCGACCTGACCGGCGAGCGAAATCAAATCTATTCTGGTTCTTCCGCAGGTCGGACAGGATACGACGGTGATTCCGCCCTTTCGCAAGCCCAGCGTCTTAAGGATCAGCTTTGCGGAGCGGATTTCCTCAACCGGCTCTCCGGTCAGCGAAACGCGGATAGTGTCTCCTATTCCCTGTCCGAGTATAAGCCCCAGTCCGACGGCGGATTTTATATTGCCGGAGTACACCGTTCCCGCCTCGGTAATCCCTACATGCAGGGGATAATCGCACTGCTTCGCAATGAGCTCATGGGCTTTCACGCACATCATAACGTCGGATGATTTTATGCTCACAACCAGATTGTCGTAGCCCAGCTCCTCTATTATATGAACCTTGTCAAGCGCGCTTTCGACAAGCCCCTTTGCCGTAACTCCGCCGTATTTTTCAAGCAGCTCTTTTTCGAGGGAACCGCTGTTTACGCCCACGCGGATGGGTATTCCCCTCTCCCTTGCGCAGTCCGTAACCGCCTTTATTTTGTCGCGTCCGCCTATGTTTCCGGGGTTTATACGAATCTTGTCGGCGCCGTTTTCCATAGCCAGAATCGCCATTTTATAGTCGAAATGTATGTCAGCCACAAGGGGGATGCTGATATTTTTTTTGATTACCGAAAAAGCTTTAGCCGCCTCCTCGTTCGGAACGGTGGCGCGGACAATATCGCATCCCGCCTCCTCAAGCGCATGAATCTGACGGATTGTAGCGTCCGCATCCTCCGTGCGCGTATTTGTCATTGACTGAATAAGAATCGGATTTCCGCCGCCGATAAGCCTGTCGCCGATGCGTACAACCCTTGTATGTTCTCTGAACATTGTTTCCTCCGTTAAAACAGCTTTCTTATATCGTTGAACAGCACCGCCACCATCAAAATCATCAGCAGGACGATGCCCACAAAGTGCACCATGCCTTCCTTTTCTCTGGGTACGGGCTTTTTCCTGATTGCCTCAAGTATAAGGAAAATAAGCCGTCCGCCGTCAAGCGCCGGAATCGGAAGCAGGTTCATAACCCCGAGATTGGCGCTTATCATGGTTCCCCAGTTCGCAAGATTTATAAATACCCAGAGAAAACCGTCGCTGCTGCTTTCTTCCACTACACTGCCTATCGCACTTACGATTCCGACCGGACCGGATACGTCGTTTACGGACGCCTTTCCCGTGAAAAGAAGCTTAAAGCTCTTGAATACCGCCTTCATCCAGTAACCCGTATATTTCGCGGAATAGCTAAGCGTCTTTGCGGGTCCGCATTTCTGATAAGCGTTTGCCATTGACATACCGATATCATAGTATTCCTGATGGGTTTTTTCCGGCTCAAAACTGAAGTCAAGAATATCTCCGTCTCTCTTAACGGTGACCTTGATTTCCCCGCCCTCATGACTAACAAGAAAATCGGTTATGTCATCGGACGTTTTCATCTCTTTACCGTCAATACTGAGAATCAAATCCCCTGCTTTAAGTCCCGCCCGTTCCGCCGGGGTGTCCTTATTGACCGTATTAAGCGACGGCTCCTCCGCATTGATTGTGACTCCCATTAAATATCTGTCCCTGCTCACATATTTGGGGACAAGCTGCGTCGTGTATTTCTGTCCGTCCCGCATGTAGGTTATATTCATAACGGCTCCGGGATTTTCCATTAAATAAAGGCTGTAATCGCCGTAAAAATTTACATTCTGCTTGTTGACCTTTATTATCTGGTCCCCCGGCAGGAGTCCTGCCTCGGCGGCGGGCGAGCCCTCCGTCACATTGTAGATTATGCACGCATCGTAGCCTATGGTTCCTATAATCGACACCGACAGAACAAAGGCGAGAAGAAAATTCGCAATCGGTCCCGCCGCGATTATCGCAATTCTTTTCCATACGGAAACCGAATTAAAGGAGCCCTCCTTCATTTCGTCGCTGTCCTCGCCAAGCATCTGGCATGAGCCGCCGAACGGGAAAAGCTTGATGCTGTACATTGTTCCCTTGCGCTTGAATTTAAGAAGCCTCGGACCGAAGCCGAGTGAAAATTCCACCACGGCAACTCCGCTCGCTTTCGCGATAATAAAATGTCCGAGTTCATGAATGATAATTATTACGCTTAATACAAGAAAAGCTAATACATATTTCATATTTCTACCTCAGCAGCCCGTAAACCGCCCTCTCCGTTTCTAATATCTGTTCCACATCGGGGTTATCTATATATTTTATGCACGACATCGCTCTCTCAATCATATCCGTTATCTCAAGAAATCCTATGCTGCCCTCAAGAAAGCGCGCTACCGCGTATTCGTTGGCGGCGTTGAACACCGTAGGCATATTTCCGCCCTTTCTTCCGGCTTCGCAGGCAAGCGAAAGCCCTCTGAAATTCTCCGTATCCGGAGACTCGAAGGTAATTCCCGCAAGACGCGCAAAATCAAGGCGTTCGGTATTCATAAAACGTCTTTCGGGATAATACAGCGCATACTGAATGGGGAGTCTCATATCCGGACAGCCGAGCTGCGCTATTATGCTTCCGTCCACAAACTGCACCATTGAATGTATTACGCTCTGCGGCTGAACCACAACCTGCACGTCGTCAATATCCACGCCGAAAAGCCATTTCGCCTCCATAACCTCAAGTCCTTTATTGACCATGGTAGCGGAGTCAATTGTTATTTTGCGCCCCATAGACCAGTTAGGGTGCTTTAAGGCGTCTTCAACCCTGACGTTCTGCATCTGCGCCCTCGTTCTCCCCCTGAAGGGTCCTCCCGACGCCGTGAGAAGTATTTTCTCGACTGACGAAGCGTCTTCTCCGTTCAGTGACTGAAAAATCGCGCTGTGCTCGCTGTCCACGGGAAGGATTCTGACATTGTGCTCCTTGGCGAGAGGCATAATCATATGCCCCGCCGTCACAAGGGTCTCTTTGTTGGCGAGAGCTATGTCATGCCCCGTTTTGATGGCTTCAACGGTGGGGACAATTCCAAGCATTCCGACAACCGCAGTCACAACAATCTGAGCCTCCGCCATTGTTGCGGCGCGCACAAGTCCCTCCATTCCGAAGCAGATTTCATACCGTAAATCCGGGGTCAGAAGCTTAAGCTCCGATACCGATTTTTCCTCGGCAACGCAAACAAGCTTTGGCGAAAACTCTCTGATTTGTTCAGCCAAAGCGTTTATATTACGGCCCGCGGCAAGCGCGACGACCTCAATATCTTTATTGTTTCTTACAACATCCAGGGTCTGGGTTCCGATGGAACCCGTAGAGCCCAAAACTGATATTTTTTTCATATCGGTTCACCAATAAATCACTGTATAACATGCATGAGCAGTCCGCCCACAATATATACGACCGGCGCCACGAATATCATGCTGTCAAAGCGGTCAAGTATTCCGCCGTGTCCCGGAATGAGATTGCTGTAGTCCTTGACGTCAAAGTTCCGCTTTATACCAGACGCCGCCAAATCTCCGAATATGGAGATAAAAGCGCCCGCCGCGCTTGTTACGGTAAACGGAATCTGAGCCTTGACATGAAGACAGTTACTTAACACGATTCCGTATATGAGTCCCATAAGCGTGGCTCCGACGACCCCGCCGACCGCACCCTCTACGGATTTTTTCGGGCTTAAATGGGGAACAAGCTTATGCTTTCCCAAGGTAACGCCCGTAAAATACGCGAAGGTATCGGCAAGCCATGAGCAGACGAACAGCAAAATAAAAAGATAAATTCCGTAATCCGGAAGTATTCTTATTTTATACAGAAACGAAAGCGGCACCGCCACATAGAAAATACCCAGCAGGGCAAACGCCGCCTGATCGGCTTTCTTTGTCTTGAACGAACAGACATAGGCGAACATTATAAGAACCGCGCTGCCCACGCAGTAATACTGCATAAATTCCATCAAATCAAACCAGAGCAGAGAATAATACACCGCCGCGAGAAGATATCCCGTTATTCCCAGCGCGCTCTTATGAATATCCACAACTCTGTACAGTTCAAACATTCCCAGACATGTAATTGCCAGTGAAAGGATAAACATGGTAATCCTGCCGCCGGCAACGGCACCTGCAAGAATAAAAAACAGTACTGCACCGCTTATGATTCTGGTACGCATATTATTCCTCCTTGGCTCCGCCGAAGCGTCTGTCCCTTTTATTATATCTCTCGACAGCTTCAATTAAACGGTTTTTGTTAAAATCGGGCCAGAGTATCTCCGGAAAATCAAATTCCGAATACGCGCTCTGCCACATAAGGAAATTGGAAATCCGTTTTTCTCCGCTTGTTCTGATAATCAAATCCGGGTCGGGTACTCCTGCGGTATCAAGATAACCTTCAAACAACTCCTCGTCAACGGAATCGGGATCCAACCCGTTATCCCTGACATCCTTGGCAAGCTTTCTTACGGCACGGACAATTTCGTCCCTGCCGCCGTAATTAAGCGCAACCTGAAAAACAAGCCCCGTGTTGCCCGCCGAGGCTTTTTCAAGCTCATCAATACTTTTTATAATATCCTCGTCAAGACGCTCCCTTTTGCCGAGAATCCTGACCTTCATATTATTTTTGTTGGCTCTTTTGATACAATCCTTAAGATAATTGCGCAGAATTTTCATAAGACCGTCCACTTCCTTTGCAGAACGCTTCCAGTTCTCGGTGGAAAAAACATAGACGGTAAGATATTTTATGCCTATCTCGTCAGCGTCGTCACAAATCTGCTCCAAAACCCTGCTGCCCTGCAGATGTCCGAAATTGCGGGGCATATGCTTTTTTTTAGCCCAACGCCTGTTGCCGTCGAGCATAATCCCGACATGCTCCAGTATGTCAAGCCCAAGTTTTTCGTTATATATATTCATATAATAACCCGAATACGGTCAGCGTCCGGTCCGACACTATACCGTCATTATTTCCTTAGTCTTATTATCGACAATGCTGTCAATCTCGGCGATGAATTTATCGGTAAGCTTCTGGATGTCGCTCTCAAGGTCCTTTACCTCGTCCTCGGACATATCGTTTGCCTTGCTGTTTTTCTTGACTGTGTCATTCGCGTCGCGTCTTATATTGCGGATTGCGACCTTTGAATTCTCACCCTTTTTCTTGATGTCCTTCACCATTTCCTTACGTCTGTCCTCGGTAAGCTCGGGAAATACAAGGCGTATTGTTTTGCCGTCGTTGGTGGGCGTAAGTCCCAAATCGGAAGTAAGCACCGCCTTTTCTATATCCTTTACAAGCGAAGCATCCCAAGGCTGAATCAGTATCATTCTTGCCTCGGGCACCGATATATTAGCCACCTGCTGAAGCGGCGTGGGGCTTCCGTAATAATCCACAGTCAGCTTATCAAGTATGTGGGGATTTGCTCTTCCCGCCCTTATAGTCATAAAATCAGCAGACAGCGCATCGCATGTCTTGCTCATTTTTTCCTCAAAAACCTTAATTTCCTCATTCATAATCTGCCTCCTTACATTCCCGCGAGGCGCTAACATTCCCTTGAGGTGCTCTGCACCGATAGGGACTTTCCTTTTTGCGCCGAACGGGACTTTCCGTTACATTCCCGCGAGGCACTGCAAAGTGCCAAACGGGACTTTGTTAATTTATACCGTAACTATCGTACCGTTAAAATTACCGTTATACGCATTTACTATACTGTCTTCGCCGTCAATCCCGAATACCACCAACGGCATTTTATTTTCCATGCACATGACGGACGCAGTCATATCCATGACGGCAAGCTTTTTATCCACAACCTCTTCAATGGATATTTTGTCGTACTTAACCGCCGCGGGATTGAGCTTAGGGTCGCTGTCGTACACTCCGTCGCTTGTTTTGAGAAGGTAAATCGCGTCCGCGTCCATCTCAATCGCGCGGAGTACGATTCCGGTATCCGTAGAAAAATACGGATGCCCCGTTCCTCCTGCGAAAAGCACTACAATGCCCCTGTCAAAATATTTATTCGCCCTGTCCTTTGAAAAAAGCTTAGTCATCGTACCGCATTCAAACGGGGTAAGTATCTCGGTATCAAGCCCGACGCTTCTGAACATCTCGGACACATAAATGCAGTTCATTACCGTTGCAAGCATTCCTATCTGGTCAGCCTTGGTACGGTCCATATTGCCGCTTGTGCGTCCTCTCCAGAAATTACCGCCTCCGATAAGTACGCCTACCTGCGCGCCGCTGTCATGTATCGTCCTGACCTGACGGGCAATTCCCAACACGGTGTTCTCATCAAAACCCGTATGCTTTTCTCCCGCCAGAGCTTCGCCGCTTAATTTCAGTAAAATTCTTTTTTCTTTCATTTGGTTATCTCCCGTTAAGCCTCACCGAAAAACTTCTTGGGGCTGTTGTCCGAATAGCACTGTGAGCAGTAGCCTTCAATTACGGCGCCGTTATTAATCTGAACGAGCTTCGACTTTATATTACCCATAACTATCGCCGTGGTATCAACGATAACCGGACCCTGAACGTCTATATCTCCCTTTATCGCTCCCGCGATAACAGCCGAAGTGGCCACAAGATTGCCTATGATTACGGAGCCGCTGCCGATTTTGGCAGGACCGTTGCATGTAATGTCGCCGGTTATCTCCGCTTTATCCGAAAAGAAATCCGCGGAGTCTGAGTTGCCCTTGATGGTTCCGCTTACGACAAGCTTTCCCTTACAGGTTACGTTTCCCTCAACCTTTCCGAGAAGCTCTATCGAGCCGGCGGAATTAATATCTCCTTTAATCGAAAGACCGGGGGTTATAATCGCAGTTTCGTCGCTTACTTCATCCTCGCCGGGTTCGTCAAAAGCTTCGGGTTCTTCCTTCTGAACAGGCTTAGAGCTTTCTTTCTCCTTACGCTCATTTGCCGCCGGTCTGGAAGTTTCCTTTCTGGACTGCTTGGAAGGCACCGTTTCCGCCTCCTTATCCTGCTCCTCACTCTGCGCGAGCATCCTTGAAAGCGAAGCCTCAAGATCCGCATCCGTTACCTCAGCTTCCTCCTCCATGAGGGTATCAACCATCGCGTCGTCAGCCGGAAGCTCCGTTTCCTTCCCCTTCGCTATGTCGGCGGTTCCCGTCATTTTTGCCGCATCATCTGAAAGTTCGTTTACCGCCTGCGACAAATCCTCTTTAAAATCTTTAAAAAATCCCATTTTATAAATTTCCTCCTGTTATTTTACATTATGGTGAACAGGCGCTGTATCATACGTAATCGGTAATATTAACGCATTCATAGCCTGTAAGCTTTCTATGATTCCCGGAATGGCTTCGTATGTGCTGAGCTTGTATGTAGAATCATGCATAAGCACAACCGAAACATCGTTTTTTTCAATACCGCTCATGACATTGTCATAAACCTGCTTGGCTGTAAGCCCTTCGGAGCCGTCTCCCGACGACACATTCCAGTCATAATACACAAGATTATTCTCATCAAGATAATCTATGTAATCGGAAATGGGAAGCACCGCCTTGGAATTGCTCGAGCCGCCCGGAAACCGGAATATGTACGAGGTCGTTCCCGTCACGTCGTAAATATACTGCTGCAGCGTGGTTATCTCCTCTTCAAAGGTATCCAGATTCCTGTAAACATGTTCATAATCATGCGTATATGTATGCATTGCGAGGGTGTGCCCCTCCTCCACAATCCTTTTAAGCTGATCCTCAAATCCGGCATGGCCGTTTATAAAAAAAGTCACCTTAACTCCGGCAGCATCAAGTACGTCCAGAAGATTTCCGGTATTGCCGCTCGGTCCGTCGTCGAAAGTAAGATATACAACCTTACGGCCCTCGGACAGCGCCTTGTCAACAAGCTGCTGCTGGCTGTCCGGACTCTGCGGGATTGCTTCTGTTTCTTTCTCCTCCGCCTTTGCAGTCTGCTCTTCAGCCGGCTTTTCGGCAGCGGTCGTCTGTGACTGTGTCTGCTCTCTGTCGGAGCCGCCTTCCGTTTCGGTCGGACCGTCCGCTTTATTCGGAGTGTTTGTATTTTCCGATATTGCCGGAGTTTCCTCCGGATAATCTTTATCCTTTGTATTGTCCGTGACACGCTGGCCTTCAATCGCCGCCTGAAGGTTCTTTATCTCCTTATGCATACTGCTCATTTTAAAGAACAGGATAATGCATAAAGCCGTAGGAAGAATAATAATGGAAACAATAAAAATAATTATAATCCGCTTATACAGATTAACCCTGCGTCTCCGGCGTGCCTGATCATTTGTTCCTTCACCGCTCATATATCCCTATCCTTTTTGCCGTTGGTATTAATAATAATGCCAAGTTTCCTTAAGAATTGTACCACACATTTGGAGAGATTAAAAGAAAATAATTCATTTTTTCGATAATTTATATTTTTTTTAGAATTTTTCATATTTTTTCTATTGTATTTTTTAGCTGAATTGGTAGAATATGAAGCAGACGAATCAGCGACAAAAGGAGAATCTCATGCTTCAATTAAAAAACATAACCAAGAATTATGTCGCAGGCGATACCGAGGTGCGCGCGCTTAAGGGCGTGAGCATTGAATTCCGCGAAAGCGAGTTCGTATCCATACTCGGTCCATCCGGCTGCGGTAAAACAACAATGCTTAATATAATCGGAGGTCTTGACCGCTACACCGACGGCGATCTGGTTATCGGCGGACGCTCCACCAAGGAATTCAGGGATAAGGACTGGGATTCCTACCGCAACCACAAGATAGGCTTTGTATTCCAGAACTACAATCTCATTCCCCACCAGACCGTGCTTGCCAATGTCGAGCTTGCGCTCACTCTTTCGGGCGTATCGAAATCCGAGCGCAGACGCCGCGCGGCTGAGGCTCTTGAAAAGGTAGGGCTTGGCGACCAGCTTCACAAGAAGCCGAACCAGATGTCCGGAGGACAGATGCAGCGTGTCGCAATAGCCAGGGCACTGGTAAATAATCCCGACATTATACTAGCGGACGAACCCACCGGCGCTCTCGACTCCGAGACAAGCGTGCAGATTATGAATATACTCAAGGAGATTTCCGGAGAAAAGCTTATAATAATGGTCACCCATAACGGCGATTTGGCGGAAAAATATTCCTCCCGAATTATCAGGCTTCTCGACGGCAAAATAACCGGCGACAGCAATCCCTTCAGCTCCGCTGACGAAAATAAATCTGCGGCGGATTCCGCCAAGCCGTCCAAAGCCGGACGGAGCAAAAAAACGGGCGAAAAGGTATCTATGTC
Organism: Butyrivibrio sp.; assembly: GCA_014799955.1. Classification (GTDB taxonomy): domain Bacteria; phylum Bacillota; class Clostridia; order Lachnospirales; family Lachnospiraceae; genus Eshraghiella. The sequence continues at coordinate 17,474 of JAAVHB010000069.1, forward strand.
GTTTTTTACCGCCATGTCCCTAAGCTTCAAAAACCTCCTTACCAAAAAGGGGCGCACCTTCCTCACCTCCTTCGCAGGAAGCATCGGAATTATAGGAATCGCGCTTATACTCTCGCTGTCAAACGGCTTTCAGTCCTATATAGACAGGGTTCAGGAGGACACAATTTCCACATATCCCATAACCATCGAGGACGAAATGATGGATATGACGAGCCTTATGGAAACCATGCTCGGCAAAACCGAAAACAAGGTTGAGCATGAGCCGGGTAAAATCTATACCAACTCGATTCTCGGCGATATGATTAACAGCATGATGTCAGAGGTCAAAACCAACAGCCTCGGTGAGCTTAAGGCTTATTTTGAGAGCGATGAATGCAATATCCGCGACTTTACCACCGACATTCAGTACGGCTATGACGTGGTTTTGAACATCTACTCCTCCGATACCTCCGAAGGTATCAGAAAGGTCAATCCCAGCACGCTTTTTGAGGATATATGGGGAATTTCCGGCGAAAGCGGATACTCGGCAATGATGTCCGCATACAGCAATTCCGATATGTGGGTTCAGATGATTGACAATCAGGAGCTTCTGGATTCGCAGTATGATGTTCTGGCAGGACGCTGGCCGCAAAACTACAACGAGGTCGTTCTTGTAAGCAACGATAAGACCATCACCGACGTGACGCTTTACGCGCTCGGTCTCAGGGACTCCTCCGAGCTTGACAACATTATTTTACAGCTCGGAACCGGTAACAAAATCGAGACCGA
>JAAVHB010000070.1 GCA_014799955.1 Butyrivibrio sp.
AATTGTCAACATATGATGCCCACGCGGCACTGTATTCGCTGCCAAGAACTGTCGATTCGACCTTTCTCTGGGTAAATGCGCCGTCGGCATAAGTACCTAAATAAGTACTTCCTGCATAAAACTCAATTCCCTCAACAATAAAAGCATCTGCCGCGGTATAACCAAAACCGATTTCAAACCAACCGTCTGAATCAGGCGTAAGAGAAACCGTTGCCGTAAACTCTCCTGTTGCATCAAGCGTTACATCTGAACTGGTTTCGCTCGCTCCGTAAGATTTCTGTACCCATGCAGCTCCATTGGTATAGATCTGCATACTGTTCCAACCATAATTCAGATCAATCGCACAAACATGCACTTTAACGGAGTCAACTCCTGTTAAATCAGCGCCCTGCAGTGCTTCGGTATTACTGCTGACATATGCTGCCCATGCGCCATTGTATTCACTGCCTAATTTATCCGCCGCATTTATATCAGCAAGCTTTCCGATTGCCACAATGCCGGATAATGCTAAAGCGAATGTTGCAATGCCTGCAACAATTCGTTTAGAAATTCTTTTTTTCATTATGTACCTCCGATTTCTGCATAAAATATGCTAATTTTATTCCGGGCGGTTTAAAACACCATTAAAAAATTAACTTGAAAATACCCAGAACTTTTGTTCTTAATTTTATCACTTAGGTTATCTACAAGTCAATACTAATTTGGAAAAAAATAACATATTTTAGAATTCAAATATTATTTTTTTGTGCAGATTTCAGAAAATACGATTATAAAGTTTTTATTAATTTTCTATCCTAAAATAAACCAACACCCCGCAGCTTCCTGCGGGGTGTTGACCTAATCATCGCGGCATTACCGCGAATTTAATTATATTTACGTTTTCTTGCAGCCTCGGATTTCTTCTTGCGTCTTACGCTAGGCTTCTCATAATGCTCTCTCTTGCGGATTTCCTGCTGGATTCCCGCCTTTGCGCAGTTTCTTTTGAATCTGCGTAATGCGCTGTCCAAGGATTCATTTTCCTTAACGATAACATTAGACATTCTTAACTCGACCTCCCTCCGGTTGTGGATTGTGCAAGTCAACCGTCCGGGTATTAATTCTCCGACTATGTATCAGTCAAAGCAATTGCACGACTACCATTATAGCACATAATCCCTGTTCGTCAAGCCAATTTTGAATTTTTGTACCATTTTTTGTAAAAAATTTGAACTGTCCGCGTCCTAAAGCTGTGAAAGAGCATCTCTGCTTTTCCCCTTCCTTGATATTGGAGAGTCATTCTTCCGCTTTACAGTATCACAACTATTCTCGATACTATCGGCTACCTCTTTTTCATCTATTACATTTTAACCAATTATTATTTCTCCTTTAGAAATATCTTCGACCTTTATAGTATCCTCAACAGAAATTTTCATCTGGGTATCATATGTTTTCCATTCAAACTGCGCCCAATCTACCCCACCTTGCGTATTTCCATATGCTTTTGAAGCATTCTCATATTGTTTAGACATCACTTTTGTACTTTGAGCCATCATATATAACTGAGGGTTTGTTTCCATCAGCTTTCTTAATTCTTCTGAAGAAACCTTACCTCCATTAGAGACTCTTGCAGCAATAGCAACAGCGTCTGACATATTGCCAAATGCCTTTTTCAGTGTTTCGCTCTGTTGTTTTGCAACCGCCATTTCATGCTGCATAACATATTCTTTATACGCTTTCTCTCGTTCTGCTTTTGCCTGTTCATCTACCTTTAATAACTGCTGCTTGGTTTCTTCCGATAGCTGCAATTCCATACCATTAACTGTAATGTACCCTCTGGAAACCGCCCTGCTAACCATTGCCGAGTCAGAAAAATGAATAACAAACGAATTATCTTTATCACCTTTTGTTATTCCTAACATATCCTTACCCGATGTTGCAGTCATTCTCTCCTCTGCGGCATTTCTTTCATATGCAGTATCCGAAATCTCTACCGAATCTATTTTTTCTTTTTTCAAACCTACTTTTATGTTATCGGACTGATTAACAGACTTTGCTAGGGTATTTGTATTTTGCAGATTACCGTATATTTGACGGACATTCACATTAACTCACCTCCTATAAATCTTATATGTGACTATTAATAACATCTTAAAGCTGTGAAGCGAGGGTATCTCTTGCCGCGTCGATAGCCTTTGCGGCGCCGTCGGGATTCTTGCCGCCCGCCTGAGCCATATTGGGACGTCCGCCGCCGCCTCCGCCGACCATGGGAGCCGCCGCTTTGATTATATTTCCGGCGTGTACGCCTCTGCCCGTCAAATCGTCCGTTACGGAAGCCATGAGATTTACTTTGCCGTCAAGAACCGACGCAAGAACAATAACTCCCGAGCCGAGCTTGCTCTTAAGCTCGTCGCCGAGTGTGCGCAGTCCGTTCATGTCAACTCCGTCGATAACGGTTCCGAGGAACTTAACGCCCTTGACCTCCTCAACCTTGTTCATCACGTCGCCGAGAGCCGCGCCTGCCGCCTTGCTCTTGAGGGATTCGTTTTCGCTCTGGAGAGCCTTGATTTCCGCCTGTAAATGGTTTATCTTGTCGAGAAGGTTCGCGGGTGTGGCTTTGAGAGCCTTAGCCGCTTCGCCTAATTTATTTTCTATATCCTTGTAATACTCAAATACGCCTTTGCCGGTAAGAGCTTCAATACGCCTTACTCCGGCGGCAATTCCCGCCTCGGAAACAATCTTGAACGCGGTAATCACCCCGGTGTTGCCGACATGCGTGCCGCCGCAGAATTCCTTGGAAAACTCGCCCATGCAGACAACGCGCACGGTGTCGCCGTACTTTTCGCCGAACAGAGCCTTCGCCCCGGTTTTCTTTGCCTCCTCAATGTTCATTACCTTGGTTTCAACGGCAATCGACTCCGAAATTTTCTGATTGACAATGCTCTCAACCTTTTCGATTTCCTCGGAGGTCATAGCCGAAAAATGGGTAAAATCGAACCTCAGCCTGTCGGGTGTGACAAGGGAGCCCGCCTGCTCAACATGTGAGCCGAGCACGATTCTCAACGCCTCCTGAAGAAGATGCGTCGCGCTGTGATTTTTGGCTGTGTCCGCCCTGCCTGCTTCGTCAACGGACAGGAGCACCTCGTCGCCTGCCGAAAAAGCTCCTTCCGTAACTCTTCCGACATGACCTACTCTGCCGCCTTTAAGCTTTATCGTATCAAAAACCTCGAATCTGGAGGCTCCTGAAGTAATCACTCCGGTGTCGCCCTGCTGTCCGCCCATGGTGGCGTAAAAAGGAGTCCGCTCCGTGATAATCGTTCCGTCCATTCCCTCCGAAAGTTCCTTGACAAGCTCCTTATCGGTGGTAAGCACCGAAATATCCGAACGGCATTCAAGACTGTCATAGCCGACAAATTCCGATGTCACAGAAGGCTCGATTAAATCGTATACCGTCGCGTCCGCGCCCATATAGTTGGTTTCCCTGCGCGCGCTTCTCGCAGTGGATTTCTGCTTGTCCATTGCAGCCCCAAAGCCCTTCATATCGACCTCGAAGCCCTTTTCCTCAAGAATCTCGACAGTCAAATCAATGGGGAAGCCGTAGGTATCGTAAAGCTTGAATGCGTCGTCGCCCGAGAGCGTTTTAACGCCGTTTGTTCCGAGTTTCTCCTCCATGTCAGCAAGAATCTTAAGTCCCTGGTCAATGGTTTTATTGAAATTTTCCTCTTCGGTGGTAAGCACCTTGAGAATCAGCTCTTTCTTTTCTTCAAGCTCGGGATAGCCGTCCTTACTGCTGTCTATAACGGTCTGAGCGAGCTTTGCAAGGAAAAGACCCTCTATTCCGAGCGTACGCCCGTGCCTTGCCGCGCGGCGCAGAAGCCTTCTGAACACATAGCCCCTGCCCTCGTTTGAGGGAATAATTCCGTCCGATGCCATAAAGGTGACGGAGCGTATATGGTCGGTGATAAGCCTGATTGATACGTCCTTCTTTTCGTCCTCACGGTATTTTGCACCCGCAAGCTCACATATGCGGTCGCGGATTGCTTTCATAGTGTCAATATCAAATACGGAATTCACGTTCTGAACTACAACGGCAAGGCGCTCAAGTCCCATGCCGGTGTCGATATTTTTCTGCTTAAGCTCCGTATAATGATGATGTCCGTCGCTTTCAAACTGTGTGAAAACGTTGTTCCAGACCTCCATAAAGCGGTCGCAGTCACAGCCGACCTTGCAGTCGGGCTTGCCGCAGCCGTACTCGATTCCTCTGTCGTAATAAATCTCCGAGCAGGGACCGCAGGGACCCGCTCCGTGCTCCCAGAAATTGTCGCAGTCTCCGTTTTCGTCACGGTAAAATCTCGTGATTTTTCCGGCGGGAACTCCGACCTCATTTGTCCAGATGTCAAAAGCCTCGTCGTCGTCGGAATATATCGAAGGATAAAGCCTGTCCGGCTCCATTCCGATTACCTCGGTCAGAAATTCCCACGACCATTTGATTGCTTCGTGCTTAAAATAATCCCCGAACGAGAAGTTCCCGAGCATTTCAAAAAAAGTAAGATGCCTTGCAGTCTTACCAACATTGTCAATATCGCCCGTTCTTATACATTTCTGGCAGGTTGTCACCCTCTTGCGGGGAGGAATCTCCTGTCCCGTAAAATAAGGCTTAAGCGGCGCCATTCCCGCATTTATAAGCAAAAGGCTGTTATCGTTATGCGGAACAAGCGAAAAGCTGTTCATCTTAAGATGCCCTTTGCTCTCAAAAAATTCAAGATACTTTCTTCTTAATTCATTAACGCCATATGACTGCATGGCATAGTCCTCCTGTAATTTTGTTATTCCGGTCTGTCCGCTTCTGCCGCTTCGATGGATGAAGCAGATTCAGCCGCTTCCTTCTTCGCTTTGGACTTATCGTATACCTTGCGAAGTCTTGAGCCGAGAAATACCGCGAGAACAATTGCCGCCGCCAGTGCGATTCCCCTTACCAATTCAAAAATAATATCCCCCGCCAATGCGTTGAGCTGTGCTGCTATCATAAGCAAAGACCTCCTTTAACATCCTGACATTTTAAACTTTTTTCATAGTATCACAACACGGCGGATTTTTCAAGTAATATCCTCTATCAAACCGTCCCCGTCCGCCGCCGAGGTTGCGAGCCTGTCGCAGCGCTCGTTGAATTCGTGTCCGTCATGCCCCTTGACCCACACGAAGGTCACGTTATGCTTCTCCTTTGCGGCGAGAAGCCGTTTCCACAAATCTGTATTTTTGACGGGCTCGTTTTTGCCGCGCTTCCAGTCCTTTGCGAGCCACCCCTCAATCCAGTGCTTGTTAAAAGCGTCTACAAGATATTTGGAATCGGAATACAGCGTCACGTCGCAGTTCGTTTTAAGAGCCTCAAGCCCGGCGATTGCCGCCATAAGCTCCATGCGGTTGTTGGTTGTTTTGACATAGCCCTGAGAAAGCTCTTTTTCGTGAACCTTGCCGGTGCCGTCAACATAGTGAAGCACCGTGCCGTAGCCGCCCGGTCCGTCGGGATTTCCGCGCGCCGCTCCGTCCGTATATATGCTTACGTTCATTGAAAATGCCTCCATATTCCGGTGTTTATAAAATCGTTCGCCCGCTCCTCGGAATTGCGGATTATCCCGCTGTCATAGCCGATTATGCCGAGCAGCTTAATGGCGTTTCTTGAGGTCGCGCGTCCCGTCTTAAGCTCATAGGAAAAGACCACGTTGTTTTCTCTCACTTCCTCGTCAAAATGATAATTGGAGTAAAATTTTTCGAGAATATGCGTAAGCTCTATGTCGTGAGTGGCGGCAAAGCACATAACCCCGTTGTCGGCAAGATTTTTGAGGATTTCGGAGGACGCCGCGATACGCTCGACCGTGTTTGTACCGCGAAGCACCTCGTCTATAAAGCACAAGACCTTCATGCCCGGCTCTCTCGCCGCGTCAACAATTCTCTTTAAGGATTTGATTTCCACGATATAATAGCTTTCGCCCGAATCAAGGTCGTCGGCAAGCGCCATTGACGAATATATCCGGTAAAACGGCGCTCTGTAAGAATCCGCCGGACAGGTGTTGATTGTCTGGGCGAGTATCGCATTGATTGCGACTGACTTTAAAAATGTGGATTTACCCGAAGCGTTCGAGCCTGTGACAAGCACAGGTCTTTTTTCGGACAAAGAATTGGCAACCGGCTCCTTTATGGCAAGATGATATACGTTCTTAAGCTCCATTCCCGCGCCGTCTTCAAAAACGGGTCTGCACATATACGGCATAAGCCTGCGGAACGAGGCGGCGCTTATCATCGCCTCTATAAGTCCGAGCCTGTCCATAAGCGTCAGCACCTCGCCGTAATTGCGGTCAAAATGCCGCAGCACGGAATTGAATTTCATCAAATCGACGTGCGTGAACATCTTTATATATTCCATGATTATGTCGGCAAGGGAGCCGGAATTATCCTTGTGCGACACAAGCACAAAGGAATTCCGGGTTATTTTTTTGAAAAGAGCCGCCGTGTCCGCAAAATAAGCGTTGTACCCGGAAAGCTCCGGAATCTGCATACGGCTTATTTTATCCGCGGTTTCAACCATGCACACAAGCTGTCTTACGCATTCAAAGAAGCTGTCAATTTTGCTTTTGTACTTATAATACGAAACAATGCTGACTCCGCTCGCAATGATAATAAGACCTACACCGGACACCGCGTCGATTGTAAATGTGTAAACGAACGCGAGAATAACGCAAAGCAGCATAATAATATGCGGAACATTTGACTGCGGCTTGAGCCTGAAAAGATTGTCCATATAGTCGGAAATCGAAATTCTGCGCGTAAAGCCGATATCGCAGAAGCTCTGCATTATGCGGGTGCGCTCGTCATTATGGGTATCAAAATACTCCATAAGCCGCTCGCGCTCCGCCAGAATATCCCTGTCAGCCACGGGCTTTCGCAGTATTTTGTACAGGGTATCCCGCCCCACCGACGAATTGGTGTTATTTATCATCAGAAAGAGCTTGTCCATATCCAAGTCGTTCCAGGTTATATCGTCTATAAAAAACTCCCCGTCTTTTACGGTATTCCTGAAAAAGTGGGATATGCTTTCGTACTCCTCGTATGTGAATTCCGATTTCTTAAGCTGTCCGAAGGACGACAAAAGCCTGGCATACAGGCTTTTTTTAGCCGCCGCCGACATAGCAAAGCCGATAATCGCTATGACTGCCATAACGGCGACAATTATAAGTATTATCTGATACGCTTCCATACTCCCTTATCCTTCCCCGCAAAAACGCTACGGCTTGTATATGACGGTCAAATCCTTTTTGGGTAGACTGCCCGTGACGCTCTGCATAATGTCATAATACTCTCTCGCTCTCTTGCGGTAATAATGCCTTCGGTTTATGTTAAAAAATCCCTTGGGCTTTCCTAACGGTATGCGCTCGTACTTAAGCGGCTCATCCTTGAATTCAATCATCAGATAAGCGCTCTTTATAGCATTGTCGGTCCAGCTTATGACCTCCGAATAATACATTATAAAATATCCCTCTATATCTTCAATCCGGTGCGCCGGAGAAATATATTTCTCATCAAGGGGGCTGTATACGTTCTCTCCGATATAAATAAGCTTTTTGTTCTCGTCTATTAAAAGGGCTCCGTCCTCGGAAGAACGCGTCGGAGTGCTTTCCTCCCTGAGCTTTCTGCCTTTTTCAAGGCATTCAAAGCATTTGTCGAGTTCCGCAACGGTCAGCCTTTGGTTGTACTCGGTGCAGTGGCGGCTATTTTCACCCCATTTTGAAAATCTGCGGATTCCCCAGAACACCTTGCCGTAGCACTCGTTGCAAAGCCAGCCTTCCGCCATTCTCTTTTGTCCGCTCTTTACCTTGTGACAGTATACGCAGTCGGATGAACCCAAAATTTCACTCATTTATACAATGCCTCCGTTCTTACATCATTAAACACCAAGCGCAGATAATTGTCAAGCGCACGCGCCGCCGTGTCAAGCCTGCTTTTTAATGCGCCGCCATGTTATTATGCGGATTAAACGCCTGTAAATATCCGTCAGCTTCCGTATGTCGCGCGAATCCTCTTTTCCCGAATAATTGTAGCGCTCGTATGCCGACATCGCCATGTCGGCGTATTCCGCGTCAACCCCGTACTCGCCTGTGAGAATTTCACGCATAATGTCATAGCTCATTACAAGCTTTCCGTAATAATCCCGTTTTTCGCGACTGCGCTTCATAAGCTTTTTCCGCGCGCGTTTTGTCATTGTGCGGTACTGGAAAACCGCTCTTTTATCGGTTCCCCATATATATGCCCTGAATATATATATCATGTATCTGAGTAAAAGAACGCCTGCGGCGATTGCCAGTACGATAAGCATCTGCTCTCCGAAGCGGCTTTCAAACCAGTTCTGTATCGCCTCTCCCGCATCGGTAAAAAAGTTCTGCCCGTCGCCCGGCTCGGTATTGATTCCGGTACCGAAGCCGAATATATCGCCCAGAAAATCCATTATTCCCGAGCCGCCGTTTTCTACCACGGTTCCTACCGTAAACTCCACGGGAACCCAGCCGACCTCCTCAAAATACACCTCCACCCATGCGTGGGCATTTCCGTCCGTCAGCTCGATTGTTACGGGCGTGTTGTAATCAAGTCCGGAATATCCCGTATTCCACTCGGTATTATCGCCCTCGTAGGCTACCGCCTCCTCATAAACCGTATAGTCAAAGCAATATCCTTCGGCGTATCTGGCGGGAATACCCATCGACCTCAGCAAGAGGCAGGCCGACGAAGCGAAATGCACGCAGAAGCCCTGTTTTTTCTCCTGCAGAAAATAAAGCACAAAATCCCTGTTTGACGGCGTTCTGCCGGGCGAAACCGTATAGCCGTATCCTGAAGAAAGAAAATCCTGTATCTGCTCTATAATCTCCGCCCTGCTTCCCTCAAAGCCCTGTCTTTCGCATATCTGTGAAAGCTCCTCCCTTATGTCCTCGGGAACCTCCGTATACACGGATTCGGGAGAAAGGCTTCCCGTTCCGTGAATGTCCAGATTTTCGTATTCGTAATAGTCAAGCAGACAGGCATAGTAATTAAGCCCTGTATAGCCGTCCTCCGCCGTTTCAATAATCGGGAAGAGCGTTTTTTCCTCGGAATAATATCCCGAAAACCACGCTCCGGCAACCGCCAAATCGCTGAATATGGCGTTACTCTCAAAATCAATATCGGAATTGGAAAATACGCCGATATTTTTAATCAGCATATTTACGTTGAGAAGCTTGTATTTATCCCATTCACCGCCGTCCGCCGCCCCCTTAAGAAGCTCGTATGTATCTTTGTAGAAGCCGGCTTCAATATTTTCGTTGCTCCAGCGGCGGTTTTCTGAATCGTAGACTGCGCCCGTATAGGTCGGCAGATAAACGGGTCTGTCCGTGTACGGAACAAGCGATATTTCCAGGTCGGTTTCATAATCGAGATAAACAGACGAAATGTCCCCGAAGGAGCCGTTTGACATGCCGCCCCTTCCCTGGGTGTTGTTCCGCATAAAAAGTCCGTCGATGCCGTGCATGGCAACCGCCTTGACAATTCTGTCAGATGATTTTTTGAGCGCCGAGTCGGTATTTATAAATCTTTTGGACATAAAACCGAAGCAAAGCGCCGATAAGAGCAGCGTAGAGACGACATATACAAACGCTGCGGCAGCCCCGCCCTTTCTTTCCGGCTTATCCTGATGAAGCACAATAACATGAGTTTTATCCTTATCCGAATATGAATGCCATGTTTTCTGCTTCTTTTTCTTATCCATGGGCACGGAATCGTTTTTAACAGTAATTTCAAAAAGAAACAGGGCGAGCAAAAGCAGCGCGACAGATAAATACGAGAAACCGTCGTTCAGATAAATGCAAAGCTCCAGTACGGGAAAAATTATGACAAGCGGCGCGACAATGCTTTTGCGCCTTGAAACCCACATATTGAAAAACATCGCGAGCACGCTTCCGATAACGGCAAGAAAAGCCGTGACCGTCACCTGTCTGTCAGGGTAAATCTCGGCATGCTGACGCAGGTACGGCAGATTCATCTCCTCCTTTACCGCCTCCGTCATAATATTCAAAACGGCGTTATAGCCGCTGTTTACCACCAGATACAGCCTTAAAATCGAAGTGATTATAAGAAACATAAGCAGAAAGTAGCCCGCATTGTAGATAGCCGCGTTCACATAGAGCAGAGCAAAGGCAAAGGACGATACGGCACAAACCGCGATAAGCACGGGATAGGCGCACGGCATCCCGAAGGATGAGGCGAACATACCCGTAAGCCCTACGGTAAACAGAAAAATAACAAGCCCGTTCCAAAGACATCTGAACAGATTGTCCTTGAAGCTGCGTTTCTTTTCCGCCATCTGTTCAATTGTAATTCCTGAGGAGCGAAGCTCCTCCTCACAGCTTATCCGATGCCTGTTTTTCATACCGTTTTCCTTCCGGGCCGTCTATGCAAAGCCTTCACGCAGCAAAACCGCAGCGGTTTTGTTTACCGCCAGAATCCGCGCGTCTTCGGCGTTCTTGTCCGCCGTCAGACAGAGCTGCCTTGATATTCCCGACTGACTTTCCTGATATTCCGCAATTTCCGAACCGCTTTTTTCATGATAAAAAAACATATCCTCCATGGCGAGCTTAAGAGCGTAAGAATCGGCTATCCTTATTTTTTCCCAGTCGCCCGCGGCAGAGCTGAAATAAACAAGCTCAAAGAATATTTCCTCTTCAAGAAGCTTTTTACCGAAACCGTAAAGCAGCTCGTAATACTCCGTTATTTCGGGAAGTCCTCCGCTTAAGCCGCCGCAGACAAGCGCGACACAGGCTCCCATCTGTTTGGCGTATTCCTTTACAATCAAATCCTCGGATTTGCTGCTCAGCTTCCAGTGTACCTGCGAAAGCCTGTCGCCCTCTCTGTAATCCCGAAGCTCTCTTATTTCCGACACGTCGTCCCCCGCAAGCGGGTCGGTATAGGCGTCCTTATCCTCGGAAATCCCGAGCGCCTCAATATCCGCCTCCACTTCTATTTCATTCGGCATAACGATAATATTGACAGGCTTGGGACATTCGAGCTTTCTGGCAAAAATACCGAAGAAATCGTACGCAAGCAGCTCCTCGCACACAATCTCGTACACGCCGCAGTAATCAAGCTTCAAATCCAGTCTGTAATCCCGAGAGCCGTGAAAAACCGAGTAGTCCGTTTTCAGCAGATGCCCTTTAAGCCCGTTCAGATGCTTTATCCTGTACGAAGCCGATATTCTCGGAAAGGGATAAAAGCCCGATGCGGAAACCCTGCACACAAGCCCCGCGAAATCCCCCGCTCTTATATCCGTCTGCTCGGACAAAAGTCTGATTTCCGGTACCGTAAAGCTTTTTATATGCATTATCAGCGCGAAAACGAGATAAAGCGCCATTGCCGCAATGAAAAAAAGCGCCGCCCTCCTGTGGTTGAACCAGAGCATAAAGCAAAGCAGCGCCAAAACCGCAATATATATAATTAAGGATTTTATTTTAACCTTCATACAGAAAACCGCCGTTTTTGTATATTACATTTTGGGAAGCGCAGTCGCACCCAGAATCTCCGAAAGCACGTCGCCCGCGCCCATATGCGCCGCCTTTGCCTTGGACGAAAGCACTATCCTGTGCCCGCACACGGCGTTTATATTGGAAATCACGTCATCCGGCGTAACATAGTCCCGCTCCGCGATAAATGCCGCCGCCTTCGCCATTTTAAGCAAAGCGATGCTTCCTCTCGGGCTTAAACCGAGGTTCACAAGCGGATGGCTTCGGGTGTTCTCACAGAAACTGACGATAAATTCGGAGATTGACGCGTCCACAAAGACCGTGTCCGTCTGAGCGCGCATATCCGCAAATTCCTCCACGCTCATAACCGCGTTTACCTCCGGCTTTTCGGTTAGCTTTTTGTTAAGAATGTCAAGTGCCGATTTGTGGTCGGGATAGCCGAGCGTAAGGCATATCATAAAGCGGTCAAGCTGAGATTCCGGCAGCTTCTGCGTTCCGGCTGAGCCGAAGGGATTCTGCGTCGCAAGAACTATAAAGGGGTCCGGCAGGCTTCGCGTAACGCCGTCAACCGTCGCTCTGCCCTCCTCCATAACCTCCAGAAGCGCGGACTGCGTCTTGGGCGATGTTCTGTTGATCTCGTCCGCCAGCAGGAAATTGCAGTAAACCGAGCCCTCGTGATACTCAAACTCTCCCGTCTTCGCATTGTACATATTAAATCCGAGCAAATCGCTCGGCAGCACGTCCGGAGTAAACTGCACCCTTCTGTAATCGAGCGAAAGCGCCTTTGAAAGCGCGACCGCAAGCGTCGTTTTGCCGACGCCCGGAATGTCCTCCAAAAGAATATGCCCGCCTGCCAGCATTGCCGCCGTCACTGAGGCGATAACATCGTCCTTGCCCTTGAGCACCTTCTTTATTTCTTTAATCAAAGCGTTAATCCGCGCGTTCATTCGCACCTCCAAAGCGTATTTTATCCCTTAAGCCCTCTGGACTGTCTGTCCATATCTTCAACGACAATATCGTAAATTTCGCCCAGCCCTGCGCAGTATTCCAGAAGCTTCCACGGCTCGTTTGTGTGAAAATGAATCTTAATAAGCTCCTCGTCGCCCACCGCGAGCAGACAGTCACCCTTCAGATTCTCCGTGATATAATCGCTTATAACGTCCTCGTCGAGATTTTCTCCCTCAATCAAAAGCTGTGTGTCATATTTAAATTCCAACATAATAATTTCCTCCCATACCAGAAATTATATATCAAAAACCTATAAAACACAAGAAAATAAAACAGACGGCAGTTTTACGCAAAGGTCAAACTGCCGCCTGAATCAAAATAATGTATTAATCCACAACATATCTGTCTATATTTTCCTCGGTGAAATCGTGCCATTCAAGAGGTGTCAGCCCGCCGACAAGCTCCTCTATGTAGGCTTCGCACTCCTCTTTCGTAACACCCTTATCCATAATCTTATAGGGCGGAATGTCTAAAACATAATTTTCCCTGACCTCCATATATGCTATTCTTTCAATATACATAGCCCCTTTTGCAGGGTATAGGCGGTTATATCCTGTCGAAAATGCGCCGCCCGCACCGTCAATACAAATCCCGTTTTCATATATTTCATACGGAAAACATTGAGAGGTAATAACAGTCATATACACCTCTTCTCCGCCGCAGTACAGCACTACACCGCCGCCCCTTCCTTCTGCAAGCACCTCTTTTTTTCCGTCCTGATCTAAATCAACGCAGATAAACCGATCCCATTTTGCTCTCATGTGTATTTTGGGAGTTGACTGTATGTGCGGCAGAGG
>JAAVHB010000071.1 GCA_014799955.1 Butyrivibrio sp.
GTACGAACCTCTTTCCCATAACGGCGGGCTTACTCTGTTGAAGCTCAAGCTTGTCACGGGCAAAACACACCAGCTCAGAGCGCACCTGGCATCAATCGGGCATCCCATTCTCGGCGACCCCAAATACGGAGACAGAAGGATTAATTCCGAATTTAAGGCGGCCAGGCAGCTGCTTCACTCCTATGAGGTTATTTTCCCAAAGATGGAAGGAGAGCTTTCGTATCTGTCTGGAAAGAGCTTCCGGACGGAGATTCCTGAGGTATTTGCGAAGCTTTTTGATATAAAGGAAAGTCACGTTCGGCGTAAAGAGGAAAGTCCCGTTCGGCGCAAGGTGCCTCGCGGGAATGTTAAAGGAGCTGTAAATGGATATAGCAGAGCTGAATAAAGTTAATACAATTAACTCCGCAAAGCCGAATTACCGCCCTGAGCCCATGAACAGAAGGATAGATTTATATCTGACTTTGGACGGAAAAGCTCTGATAGCCGGAGCCGCGGACAATAATTATATCTATTGGCTGTCCCTTACATCGGCGGACGACAGGGTGACAAATGCGGCAATTTTCGACTATATCGCAAACTGTAATTACGAAACGCTCGCTTCTCTGTATAAGGTTTTGCCCGATACGGGGTTTATGTATGAGCAGTTAAAAGAAACCTATCACACATATTTATGCAAGTCAAACGAATCGAATACGGAATGGAAAACCCCGTTCGGACATTATTACGGCTCAGACCAGATTAAAAACAACGGAAAATTTTTTGCGGACGATTTAGTGTCTTTGCCGGGTAAGCTTAAGAGGCAGTGCGAGGCAAGGGAGGCGGGCGGTATATATATCCGCGTGCTTGAAAAATATCTGGAACTGCTTAAAAATAAAACGGGTGATGCCGTAAGCGACTACTATACGGCAAAGCCCATAATTGATATTATAGAGAAGGAAAATTATTTAATATTTTCACAAAACGCCGATGTCAGAAAATTATACGGCGATTTGCGCGATTTATGCGGCGGTTTATACAACGCATATATGACGCAGGTGAGATAGCGTTTTTCTGAAAAGGAGAAAACATGGCGGAGTCAAGGGGCTTAAGAGGCTCGGTTCTTGAGGAAATGATAAATATGAGCAATACCGTGTACCGCGAGAAGGGGCTTGCGCTGATACAGAAGGTGCCGACGCCGATAACGCCCATAACGATAGACAAGGAAACAAGGCATATAACGCTGGCGTATTTCGACCAGAAGAGCACGGTGGATTACATAGGGACGGTTCAGGGAATACCCGTTTGCTTTGACGCGAAGGAATGCAAGACGGATAATTTTTCGCTTCAGAATCTGCATGAGCATCAGCTTAAATTTATGGAGGATTTTGAAAAGCAGGGCGGAGTGTCGTTTCTGATAATTTTTTATACGGGAAGGGACGAAAGATATTACATTCCGTTCAAGGATGTCAAAAAATTTACGGACAGGGCGGCGGCGGGCGGCTTAAAGCATTTCAAATACGCGGAAATTGACCGCCGTTACATAATACGCCAGAAAAGCGGAGTGCTTGTGCATTATCTGGAGCAGCTTCAGATGGATTTGGATGAACGGGGTTGACATCATATACGTAATATGCTATAGTTTCGTTTGTTAGCGAATTAACGATTTACCACGCTAAAGTAAAATAACAGAGGTTGCCATGGAAAGAAAATTACTTCATACGCCCGAGGGCGTGAGAGATATTTATAATGACGAATGCGCGGAGAGGCTTCTTATTCAGGACAGGCTTCACAATGTGCTTAAGCTATACGGCTATAAGGATATACAGACGCCGTCGTTTGAGTTCTTTGATATTTTTAATAAGGAGCGAGGCTCGGTTGCGTCCAAAAATATGTTCAAGTTTTTTGACAGAGAGGGCAACACGCTCGTGCTGCGCCCCGATATGACGCCGGCAATCGCGAGATGCGCCGCGAAATATTTTGAGAATGAGAAAGAAACGGTCAGGCTCTGCTACATAGGAAATTCATTTATAAACAATTCCCGTTATCAGGGAAGGCTTAAGGAAACGACGCAGGCGGGCTGCGAGCTTATCGGAAACAATTCCACCGATGCCGACGCCGAGGTAATCGCGCTGCTTATAGATTCGATACTAAGCTCCGGACTTACGGAATTTCAGGTCGAGGTCGGGCATATCGGTTTCTTTTCCGGACTTGTAAAGGAAGCCGGAATCAGCGAGGCGGGAGAAGCCGAGCTTCGGGAAATCATACGGAACAAAAATATTTTCCGCGTGGGCGAAATCCTTGAAAGCGAGGGCGTACCCGATGAAATGGGCGAGAGCTTCTACAGGCTCGCGCAGCTCTTCGGAAATGTCGAAATACTGAAGGAGGCGGAGGCGCTTACGAAGAATCCTGCGGCGCTTGCGGCGATAGAGCATCTTCGTGAGGTTTATGAGCTTCTTAAGGTTTACGGCTTTGAGCGTTATCTTACCTTTGACCTCGGAATGCTGAACGAGCATAATTACTATACGGGCGTTATTTTTCAGGCGTATACCTACAATGTGGGAGAGCCGCTTGCGGGCGGCGGACGCTACGATAAGCTTATAGGGCAGTTCGGGAAGGAACGGCCTTCAATCGGTTTTACGCTCACGGTTGATTTGCTTCATCAGGCGGTGCAAAGACAGCGCATTGAGCTTCCGAAGCCTGATGCGGTGAAAACTCTGATATACGACGGCGCGAACGCGGCAAACGCCGTGAAGCTTGCCTCTTTTTTCAGAAATTCGGGAATTCCGGCAAGAATGCTTCCCACGGAGCAGGCGGACGGCGCCGTTACGGACGGGGGCATTACGGTTGACGCCTCAGCACTTGAAAGGTACGGTATAAAATAATGAGATATATAACCTTTGCGCTTGCCAAGGGCAGGCTCGCAAAAAAAGCGATGGAGATTCTCTCTGAGGTGGGGATTACCTGCGAGGAGATGAAGGACGAAAAGACGAGAAAGCTTATTTTTATCAACGAGGAGCTCGGATTTAAGTTCTTTCTTGCCAAAGCGTCGGACGTGCCGACCTATGTCGAGTACGGAGCGGCGGACATAGGAATCGTGGGGCGCGACACTCTTCTGGAGGAGGGACGCAAGCTCTATGAGGTTTACGATTTGGGAATAGGGAAATGCAGAATGTGCGTCTGCGGGCCCGAAAGCGCGCGCGAGCATCTTAAGAATCACAAGCTGATTCGTGTCGCCTCCAAATATCCGCATATCGCCAAGGATTATTTTTACAATGTAAAGCATCAGACCGTCGAGATAATAAAGCTGAACGGTTCCGTCGAGCTTGCTCCCATTGTGGGGCTTTCCGAGGTCATAGTCGATATAGTGGAGACGGGAGCCACGCTTAAGGAAAACGGACTCAGAGTGCTTGAGGAAATATGCGATTTGTCGGCGAGAATTGTCGTAAATCAGGTCAGCATGAAAATGGAAAATGAGCGGATAACCGAAATCATAGAAAAGCTCAGAAGGCGCGACGCCGCGCTTTGCAGGACAGAGTAACAGGAGGTACGGATTGAAATGAGAATACTTGAGCTTAACGAGGATACAAAAAAAGACACACTCGGAAATCTTCTGCGCAGAAGCCCGAATAACTATAAGGAATACGAGGACAAGGTAAACGCAATAATCGCTGACGTCAGGGAAAAAAGGGATGCGGCTGTTTTTGAGTACACCGCCAGATTTGACGGCTTTGAACTGAATCCGGATAATATTATTGTAACCAGAGAAGAAATCGAGCAGGCATACAAAGAAATCGAGCCGGAGCTTGTGGAGGTAATACGAAAGGCACTTGCAAATATCCGCGATTATCACATGAAGCAGAAGCGCAGCAGCTGGTTTGACGCAACCCCCAAGGGTACGATTCTCGGACAGAAAATTACCCCTATTGCAAGGGTGGGCGTGTACGTTCCGGGCGGAAAGGCGGCGTATCCCTCGTCCTTGCTTATGAATGTGATTCCCGCCAAGGTCGCGGGCGTTGAGGAAATAATCATGTGCACCCCTCCCGGAAAGGACGGGAAAATTTACTGCGGAACACTGGTTGCCGCAAACGAGGCGGGCGTTGACACTATATACAAGGCGGGCGGCGCACAGGCAATCGCTGCGATGGCGTACGGAACCGAGAGCATTCCCAAGGTGGATAAGGTTGTGGGACCCGGCAATATTTATGTTGCCCTCGCAAAAAAAGCCGTTTACGGTCAGGTCGGAATCGATTCAATTGCGGGACCGAGCGAAATTCTTGTGCTTGCGGATGAAACAGCCAATCCTCGGTATGTGGCGGCGGACTTGCTTTCGCAGGCGGAGCATGACGAGCTTGCCTCCGCAATCCTTGTCACCACCTCAAAGGAGCTTGCAAAGAAGGTTTCCGACGAAACCGACGTATTTATAAAGGAGCTTTCACGCGGCGAAATCATAACTCGTTCTCTTGAAAATTACGGATATATTCTGATTGCGAAGGATATGGACGAGGCGGTGGACATAGCAAACGAGATTGCCTCCGAGCATCTTGAAATAGTCACGAGGGAGCCGTTTGAGACCATGACGAAGATAAAGAACGCCGGAGCGATTTTCCTCGGGGAATATTCATCTGAGCCGCTCGGTGACTATTTTGCAGGACCGAACCATGTAATTCCTACCAACGGAACTGCGAAGTTCTTTTCACCTCTTGAGGTGGATGACTTCATCAAAAAATCAAGCATAATTTCATATTCGAGGGAGGCGCTTGAGGAAATACATGAGGACATTGAGAAATTTGCTGAGGCCGAAGGACTTACGGCTCACGCAAATTCAATCAAAGTAAGATTCGAGCGGTAAATATAACCATGCGCAAGGAAACGGCACAAAATCAAGAACAGGAGATGCATTATGAGCAGATATGCCAGAATAAACAGAAAGACCTCGGAAACGGATATCGAACTTACGCTTGAGCTTGACGGCAAGGGAGAAGCCGCAGTCGATACGGGAATAGGTTTTTTTGACCATATGCTTAAAAGCTTTGCGAAGCACGGGCTTTTTGATTTGAATGTAAAAATAAAGGGCGATTTGCACGTGGACTGCCACCACACCGTGGAGGACGCCGGAATCGTTCTGGGAGCCGCAATCAAAAAGGCTCTCGGCGATAAGAATTCGATAAAGCGTTACGGCTCGTTCCTGCTTCCGATGGACGAGGCGCTTGTGATGTGCGCAATAGACCTCTCCGGCAGACCGTATCTTGTATACGACGCGAAATTCGGAGCGGAAAGAGTGGGGTATTTTGACACGGAGATGGCGAAGGAATTCTTTTATGCCGTTTCTTATTCGGCAGGTATGAACCTGCATATAAAGGAGATGTATGGCGAGAATTCGCACCACATAATCGAGGCGATGTTCAAGGCGTTTGCGAGAGCGCTTGACGAGGCGGTGACGGTGGACCCGAGAGTGGGCGGACTGCCTTCCACGAAAGGAGCGCTCTGATATGAAGCTTTATCCGGCGATAGATATGAAGGACGGTAAATGCGTCCGGTTAAAACAGGGAGAATTCAAGGATATTACGGTGTACTGCGACGAGCCCTGGAAGGTTGCGAGGTATTTTGAAGAAAACGGAGCGTCTTTCATACATCTGGTTGACCTTGACGGAGCCCTGAAGGGGCATTCCGTAAACGAGGAAAGCATAAAGCGCATCGTATCGGAGGTGAACATTCCGTGCGAGCTGGGCGGCGGAATCCGCACTGTCCGGGATATTGAGCGCGTACTTTCATACGGCATAAACCGCGTCATAATCGGAACAAAGGCTGTAAGCAGTCCCGAATTTGTGCGCGAGGCGGTAGAAAAATTCGGCAGCGAGAAAATTGTAATCGGAGTTGACGCCAAGGACGGCTTTGTCGCCGTCGAGGGCTGGGAGCAGCTTTCGGACAAAACGGCGCTTTCCATGTGCCTCACGATGAAGGAACTCGGCGTGAAACACATTGTATATACGGACATTTCAAAGGACGGAATGCTTGCCGGACCGAATGTAGCGATGACTAAAAAACTCACCGACGAAACGGGGCTTGACATAATTGCCTCCGGCGGAGTTTCGGGGGCGGAGGATTTAAGAAGCCTTGCCGCAGCCGGAATAAAGGGCGCAATCATCGGCAAGGCAATCTACGAAAACCGCATAAATATTCGGGATGCGGTGCGTGAATTTGAGAATCAATGTTAAAGGAAAGTCCCGTTCACCACACGATGGCTCGCGGGAATGTAAAAGGAGCTTAAGATGTCATATAAAAAATTAATCCCCGCTATATATGTGAATGGCGATAAAGCATACGCCGACGCTTCGCTTTCGGATTTTTCGTCGGGAAATTCCGATGCCCCGGATATCTGCGTTAAATATGAGCAGAACGGCGCCGACGGAATTCTGTATTATATTCTGTCGGAGGACGACGCTTCTCATGAGGCGGCGATAAATATGCTGCGCCTTGTCTGCAAGGCAGTTGATATTCCCGTATATGCCGCGGGCAACATAAAGCGTGCGGAGGACGTTAAGAAATACCTTTACGCTGGGGCGAGAGCCGCGCTTATCGAAACGGACAGGGAGAGCAATCTTGCGATGCTTACCGAGGTGACTAACCGCTTCGGCAAGGACAAGGTAGGCGCCGTTATAAACGGTAATACCTCCGAGGCGGCAGAGCTTATAAAGGAAAACGGTAATGAGCTTCTGATATCCGAGGGCGGCATCACGGACGGGCTTAACTGTGTTGTGATGACCTCTGAGGCGGACGCGGAGCTGCTTTTAAACGAAGGCTGCGGCGGAATATGCGCCGTAAGCTTTTCGGACACGGAATATGATTTTATGAGCCTCAAAATGAAATTGAAGAAGGATGGCGTTAAGGTAAACACCTTTGAGAGCGCGGTTCCTTTTTCGGATTTCAAGCTTAATTCCCAAGGGTTGATTCCCGTTGTGGTTCAGGATTACGCGACAGACGAGGTGCTGATGCTCGCCTATATGAATGAAGAGGCTTACAGGCTCACGCTTGAAACCGGAAGAATGACATATTACAGCCGCAGCCGTGACGAGATATGGGTTAAGGGGCTTACCTCGGGACATTTTCAGTATGTTATGAGCTTAAACCTTGACTGCGACAACGACACGGTTCTCGCGAAGGTGCGTCAGGTGGGCGCTGCGTGCCATACCGGAGCGCACTCGTGCTTTTTTAAGAAGCTGGCGGCAAAGGATGTACATAAAACCAATCCCTTAAAGGTATTCAACGACGTTATGGCGGTAATACTCGACAGAAAAGAAAATCCCAAGGAGGGTTCCTACACCAACTATCTTTTTGACAAGGGAATTGACAAAATCCTCAAAAAGGTGGGGGAGGAGGCGACGGAAATCGTAATCGCCGCCAAGAATCCCGACCCTGTGGAAATCAAATATGAGATTGCGGACTTTCTTTATCACGTCATGGTGCTTATGGCGGAAAGAGGGCTTGACTGGGAGGACGTTACGGAGGAGTTAGCTAACAGATAATGTCAAAAAAGCTTGTGATAACGGGGCATAACAATAAAATATTTTCGATGCTTTTTTGGCGAGATACGGCGGCGGATTTTTTGTCCACCCGTTGCTTTGTCGGCTTTTGCATTTTGCCGTAGCGCATTCCGCAGTTTATGAAAAGCAGGCTTTTGAAATATTGGACTTCGGCATAAAGCACAATAATAAAATAAAAAAA
>JAAVHB010000072.1 GCA_014799955.1 Butyrivibrio sp.
ACCGAACATATTGAGGGAATTCGCCAGTGAAGATTCAAGATAAGCCGACGATGAGAGCGCCCATATTATATCCGCGTTCATCAGCTTCGCGTAGGGCAGAAGCCTGTCGTAGTTCTCCGGGCTTAACCTTACCTGCGGAACCTCCTTGATAAATATATTGGAGGAATGCACATCAACACACATATCGCTGCCGATTATATCCTGAATTATCTTATACGCTATGTGCTCCGCCATCGCGCCCGAATCGTTCCCGGGAAAAACCCTGTTCATATCAAGGTCGTTCATAGGGATTCCGCGGCTGCCCGTGTCTATACCCAGAGGATTAACGGACGGGTACACGTCCACTATTCCGGTAAGGTTCTCCGGCTCCTGCTTGATTCTTTCTATAAGCTTATAGCACACATACTGACCGTTAAGCTCGTCCCCATGTGTACCTGTAACTATCGATATTCTCTTGCTTTTCTTGGTAATAACCGAAGGCTCGAGCCTGTTTTTCCTGACTACAAGCCTCTCCTCAACGGGCATCCGCAAGGATACAATTTCTTCAATCATATCCGCTCCTTTAACACCTGTGAATAATTTCCGTTATATTATACTACTTCCCATCCCAAAAATCCAGTATTTCTTGTTTTACCGTCCCTGCGGCAACAACGGCATATTCGCTCCACTCCGCAGGAAAAAGCGAGAGATACTGCGGCGTCAGGAACCTGTCGTCCAGAAGAGCGATAACTCCCCTGTCCTCGTCGGTTCTTATAACTCTCCCCGCCGCCTGCAAAACCTTGTTCATACCAGGATACACGTAGGCGTACTCGTAGCCGCAGTCTTCTTTTTCGTCATAATACTGCCTTAAAAGCTGCCCCGCCGTGTTTATGGACGGCAGACCGGTTCCGACAATAATTGCCCCGATAAGGCTGTCCCTTTTCAAATCAATTCCCTCCGAAAATACGCCGCCCATGACGCAGAAGCCGACCAATGTACCCTCTTTATTCTGTTCAAAGCTCTCCAGAAAAAGCTCCTTGTCCGGCTCGGACATATCCGGTTTTTGTACCGTTATCTCAAAATCCCCGGCCCCTCTCCGGCACATAAGCTCATAAACAGCCTCCATATACTTGTATGACGGGAAAAAAACAAGATAATTCCCCTCTCTGCCGCTTACTATCTTCTCTATATATCCCACTATTTTTGCGTATTCCGTTTCGTTGCGCCTTGTATATCTGCTCGATACGTCGCGCCCTACTATCAGAAGGCGCTTTTTAACGTCAAACGGCGAATGAGCGTATACCGCATAATCCTCTTTATCCCCGCTCAAAAGCTCTTTATAGTAATTCACCGGTAAAAGCGTGGCTGAAAAAAACACCGCCGCCCTTCCTTTTTTCAGACAGGCTTTAAGATTTTCGGAAGGGTTCACGCAGAAAAGCCGCAGCATGAAGCCGGAATCGGTATGCTCCGTATATATGATATAATTTTCGTCAAGGCAGTCATGAATCCCGTTGTAATGCAGCACGTCAAAATAAAACTCCGACAGCTCCCGCATATACGCAAAATCCCTGTGGCTTTCCGTAAACTTCACGATTTCCTCGGCAAGACGCTGCATATTCAGGGCGAATGCCCCGTCGGACTCAAGCACCGTGTATTTCTCGGCGCAGTCCCTTTTCAGCTCCAGAAGATTTGAATTACAGCGCTCAAGCACCCTCACCAGCTCGCCGCTGTGCCCCTTTACAAGCTTTTTGACGGAAAGAAAATCCTCCTTAAACATATGGGCGCTGTACATTTCCCTAGCCCTGTCCACAAGATTGTGCGCCTCGTCAATCAGGAAAATATGCTCCGCGGCACGCCCCTCCGCAAAATATCTTTTCAGACACACATGAGGGTCAAAAACATAGTTATAATCACAGATTATTCCGTCCACCCAGTAGCTTACGTCCAGACAGAATTCAAACGGGCAGACCTGATGCTTCTCGGCGTACTCCTCAAGCACCTGCCTTGAAATGACGTTTTCATGCGTTACAAGGTCGTAAACTGCTTCATTGACCCTGTCTTCATGCCCCTTGGCATACGGACAGGATACGGGATTGCACTCCGGTCCCGTTTCGCTGTCAAGAAAGCATATCTTTTCCTTTGCGGTAATCGTCACCGTCTTAAACCTAAGCCCCTGCGCCTGAAGCAGCGAAAACGCCTCCGCCGCAGCGGTGCGGGTAATGGTTTTGGCTGTCAGATAAAATATTTTGCCGCCCCTGCCGTTTCCGAGCGACATCACCGCCGGATACACGGTGGAAATTGTTTTGCCGACTCCCGTGGGCGCCTGTATGAAAAGATTCCGCCCCAGCCCGACAGCCTTGTACACGTTTACGGCAAGCTCCCGCTGCCCCGGTCTGTACTCAAACGGAAATTTAAGTCCGTATATGGATTCCGCGCGCTCCTTCTGGTGCGCGTAAAGATAATCGCCCCATTTTGCAAGCTGCCCGACAATCCCCGTAAACCATGCATCAAGCTCCCCAAAACCGAGGATTTCCTCAAAATATTTCACGTTGTCCGAATCAAGATTCACATAGGTCATCCTGATTCCGATTCTGTCGTTTAAGCCGTTGTCAAGCATATAAAAAAGGGCATAACACATCGCCTGAGCCTTGTGCACATACACAGGCTCGGTCAGATATTTTATGTCCCTGTAGGTTCCTTTTATTTCATCAATATAAAAAATACCGTCCGCCGTAAAAATACCGTCCGCTCTGCCCTCTACAAGAATTTCGTAGTTTTCGCGCGTACCGCTCCATTTAAGCGTCACCTCCGCCCTGTAGTCCGGTCCCATGGACTTCTGAATGCGTCTGTGCGCGCGGCTTCCCGCCTCCATCGCGGTTTTGTCCGGCACTCCGCCGAAACGGCTGTCTATGTCGCCGCTCCTGCACAGAAATTCTACAAGCGTCCTCACGGATATTTTGAGTTGTCCGTCCGTTATGTCAAACATATATTTACCGTTATTTTATCTTCGCGTCTATTTCCTCCGCTTCAAGAAGGACATAGCGGACATTGATGCCATATGTCTGCAATATCAAGCCTTCCCTTTCGGAATCCTTATCCATGAGATACTTGATTCCCTCGGGAGTGATTTTAAAGGTAAAGCTCTGTACATCATAGTCTATACCCGCGTTTTTACAGCCGGGAACGGTAAACGAGATACAGCCGTCGGGCTGCATATACATATAGCATTTGGGAATCTGTCTGCTGTCAAACGCATCGGCATCCGATACAACTCCCGATATGTACGAGCTGTCAATACTGTAAAGCTTTTCCCAATTCATCTCGCATATTCCGAGAACATAATAATCGCGTTCCTCAAGATTAAAGCCCACCTCAACCGTAACTCCGGTGTCGGCATAAGCGGCAAGGTCCTCGATATAAATCATATTTCTGCCGCCCTCAAACACAACCGCCTTCCAGTCGCCGGGATACGCGCCTCTTGTCACATATCTGGGTCTGCCGTCATCATCGGGTATCGCCACCGTAGCCGCAACCGCCTGCGTAGCCTCCGGCATTGTATGCTGCTCCCTGGAGCTGCTGCTTTTATTCTGACACGCTGTCAAAGCCAAAACCGATAATGCCGCCGTAAGCGCGGGCAGAACTCTTTTTAATATTTTTTTCATATATGTCCCTCCCGTTTCCGTAATGAAACAAGCTGTAAAGTATTATAATATATTTTGGATAATTTGTAAAACATTACCTGCAATTTTTTTGAAAAGTTTTGTCTTGATTATATCCGACGTGTCTTATATAATCTATATAATTTAAAAAACAGGAGAACACCATGAAACCCGCAAATCCCAATTTAACGCCAAAAGCCCTCGCATTGCTTGAATATCTGCACGAAAACGCCGGAAAACGAATTATAACCGGTCAGCACACTCAGACAGTCGCGATGGAGGAACGCTCGTACATACACAATATCACGGGCAAATATCCGAAGCTCCTCGGTTTTGAGCTTTTGTCCTACTCCCCGAACATCAATTACGAAAACGCCACGGAGGACTGTCTTAAGGAGGTATACGAAAACCGCAACACAGTCGAAGAGGCAATCCGCTGGTACAAGGAAACCGGAGGCATTGTCGCGCTGTGCTTTCACTGGTTCTCTCCCATCGGCGGCTTCGACAAAAGCTTTTTTTCGCAAAACACCGATTTTGACGCAAGGCGCGTATTCATGCAGGACACGTCCGAGCGCTGGGCGTTTTATCACGACATGAGCGTTATAGCCGATGTTCTGCGCCGTTTTTTGGAGTGCGACATCCCCGTTTTATGGCGTCCGTTTCATGAGGCGGAAGGCGACTGGTTCTGGTGGTCCGCAAAGGGGCATGACGTTTCGCGTGATTTATACAGGCTGATGTTTGATTATTTTGTAAATTCAAAGCATCTTGACAATCTATTATGGGTATGGAACTCGCCCGCAAAGGACGGCTATCCCGGCGACGAATATGTGGATGTCGTTTCAAGAGATTTGTACGCCAGCCCCCGCAGCCTGACAGATTACAAGGACGAGTACGAAGAGCTTATTGCCAACACCTCCCGCGACAAGGTTGCCGCCATCGCCGAAACGGGCGTGATACCCGACGTTGAGCTGCTTTCAAAAAGCCATGTCCCGTGGGCGTATTACATGACTTGGTCCAGGGAGTTCGGTCTTACCGATAAACACAATTCGGACGAAATGCTCAAAAAAATGTACTCAAGCGATTACGCGATAGTTCTGTGATTGCAAACGCAGTACCCGTATGTTAAAATAAAGCAAAATCCTATTTAAGGAAACTCCCGTTCGGCGCAAAACGCCTCGCGGGAAAGTTAGGAGGTAACAAGATGTTTTGTATTTATTGTGGAAAACAGATTCCGGAAGGCACGGAATGCGACTGCCGCAAGCAGGTTTATTCAAACGCGCCCGTCCCCTCTCCGTCCGCCCCCGCGGCTCCGGCTTCCGATACAGACCCATATTATAATTACAACTATTACCGGAATCCTCAGAACCCCGGATTTGCCAATCCCTATCAGGACAGCAAACCGCGCATTTCGGCTGAGCACCAAGCCATAAAGGATGTATTCCGCTCACCGCTTATGCTGATAACCTGCATTCTTTTTTCCGCGGATTTTGTACTCGGACTGCTGGACGGCTTCAGTATGGATATTTTTCTGCTGCTTTCGGCTGTGGGTCTGTGGCTTGTCTACGCCTTTTCGCATCGTGCCGAAGCTCCGCTTAAGACCGTCGGCTTAAAATTCCACTCCGTCATTCTCATGATACAGAGAATTTTTCTGATAATGCTGTACGCGATAATATCCATACTTATTATCACCCTCGCGTTTATGCCGGAGGAGTTTAATGAATTCATGTACGATATGAAACTCTATATGTCAATTTACTATAACTGGAATTTTGACTACAACTTTTCCTTCACGTCAATCGTATTTTCAATACTTCTTGCCGTGTGGACCTGTTTTTTCCTGTTCGTACTCTTCTACAACATAAAAATGAAAAACAACGTGAAGCTTTTAAGCGAAACGGCTAAAGGCGCAGAAACCCGCCGCAGCTTCAGCGTATTTCCCGGAGTTGTTCTGATTATGCAGTTCCTCTGCTCCGCCGGCTCGCTTGTTACATATATTATGACTGCCGAAACACGCAACCGCTTCCTGAATTCGTTTTTGAACTCACTTATGAGACAGCTTGAGGAGTCGTACGATATAAAAATTAATTACGCCTTTAATTTAACGACCAACTACCTGTCAATCGCGAGAATGGCGGTATCCGCCGCCGCGCTGCTGTTTGCAGCGATAACCGTATTCAGTCTGAAGGCAAAGCTGAATCGGGCAAAGGAAAACTGAATCAGAATTTATAATCTCAACAGACAGAACAAAATGCCCCATCTCCCGGTATGGAGATGGGGTTAATTTATTTTATACCGTTATACTGCTTACTTAACCTCAAAGCTTTCCTCAAGGATTCCGTCCCCAAACACGATTGTGTATATACCCGGCTCCAGCCCCTTATCCGAGCCGAAAGTCAGATAAATCGATCTTAAAGACTGTTTTTCCTGAGTGTGCTTTTCCTTTGTTTTCACGGAAAACTCCTTCAAAAGTTCCTTGTTGTCGCCCTCTCCCTTATATATATCAAAACTCTCATTGCATTTGAAATTTTTTTGGGTATAATTATTTACCTCTAATACCATTGAAGTCGGAGTCACGGAGCCGTACCGGATCCCTATAAGCAGACTTCCCTCGTTGGTATGCTTGTTATCCTTAAAAAAATCCTTGAAATCAAGAGTACTGTATAATATGGAGAAGGTGCTTCCCACCGATAGACTTTTAGTGTAGAAAAAGTGCGGAGTTGACATATGTATATTCCGTCCGTCCTGACCGAAAAGCGTACGTATGTATCTTCGTAATCCTCAAGCGGGATAAAAAACATGTATACATTTTCTTTCTCCGATTCGCATATAAATTCGTATTCAAGGAAGTCCTCCGCTCTCATGTCATTTTCCTTGAGACGGATGGAGTAAGCCTCATCGTATGTGATTCTCCTGTCCGATCCGGACTTTATATTTTCATAATCAGGTTCCTTATCGAGCGTATAATCAAGACCGTTCACCTCAATTCCCGACGTGGGGTTATAAAGCTCCAGCCCGGTCCCCAAGAGCTGATAATTAACTCCCTCATAGCTCATATCCGATATGGCGTCCATAGTAAACAAAAGCTTTTCCGTGAGATATTCTATCTGCTCATCAGAAAGTATGTCAAGAATCGGCGTGGTTTCCTCCCCGCCGCCCGTGTTCGTGTTGTTTTTCGTGCAGGATGTAAATACAATGGCAAGCACAGCCAATAAGATAACGCAATACTTTTTCATGTTCATTCCTCCCAACTCGATATTATACCTCTATTGAGCCTACGACCATCAATCCCGGAGCGTCATCATAATATGACTCGACGCTTGATTTGAATTTAAACACACCGCCCATGCCTGACGCACCGATTGTATATTTTTGGGATTTTGAAAGGGATAAATCCTTTTGCGCATGCTGGTATGAGCCTGATGCCGCGAAAGTTTTCTGTCCGGTCCCAAAGGTAACTGAAAAATTCATGGACAGGGATTTTGACACACTGTCAACTATATTCATGGATACTCCTACGCCTCTTTCGGATTTTTTTATATTTTTAGAGGAATGGTCATACTTTATTTTTTGTCCGTCATAGTACTGATAGCCGACAACCTTGTCCGTAATAGCTGCGCTTGTTCCGTTCAGTTCGTCAAGCATCTCCTCTTCGGACATATATACTTCCGATAATACCGTGCCGTCATCTGCCGATACTTCCGTTTTTATATATTTTGTCTCTGTTTCCACTCCATCCTCGGCAATATGACCGATTAAGTAATTTGCCTCTTCCTGGGTAAATAAATCCAATTCCTTATCGTCCATAAACTGCGATAGATATGCATATTCTTCATAGCTTAATCTCAATCCCAGATCATTGGAATAATAACACTCACTCGCCCCTGCATTAACCGTTGTAAACAAACTGACAGCCGCAAGAACAGCCGCCATTGCAAATCCTATTTTACTTTTTGATAATACCTGCATTACTTTTTTAACCTTCATTTATTATTTAAATTCAGTATATCATGTATATTTATTATGCGTCAATATCTATATGATACAAAGTCAGTTGTTGTATGATATATGATATGACAGTGTAGAGGGCTGATCTTTATCCGCAAAGTATTAACTTTTATTAAAGCCGGATTCGTCCTTCTCCGTAAGAACAAATCCGGCTTTATGCAGCTTCTTAAATTTCCGCCCCGCCAAAACAGGCGAAGCCTTGCCGTTAAGCTAAATTATTTAATTTTTTTACGGGGCGAAGAATCTGATAGCCGATAATTTCGGGATAATGTCTCTGGTAATCCTGACAGTCGGTTTCGTTCCATTCATAGCCCAATGTCAAGGGGTCAAAATTCCACGCCAGCTCCTCAACTCTCTTCATAACCTCAGTATTCTCTGAAAGATATTCAAATGGCGGATGGTTAAACACGATATAGTAACTGTCGGGTATGATATCCGTAAGCACGAATCCTTCGGGAACAGAACCGTTGTAATCCGTATTAACACCGAGCCCGTAAAAGTATTTCCTTTCTCCGTTTACCCATTTCCAGCCTGCCGTATGTCCGGTAACAACAGGATGGCAATCCGTGATGCTCTGAACTATCCCGCAAAGAAGCTCACAGTCATGCCCAGGCCAGACAGGGCCCTTTGAAGTTTCCCGGCGGTCATAAACACCAAGGTACCTGTGTGCCGGAATATACTCAATACGATAATTGGGTACTGCTAAATTGCTCATAATAACATCTCCTTGTTCAATATAATGTGAAGGCGTGATAACAATCTTTTTCACAGTCAGCGGTATCGGAACAGGATTTTTTCTGTATGCAGCCGGTGCGCATCCGTATGCATTCCTAAAAGCTCTCGTCAGAGCCTGATGTGAGGAAAAACCGTATTCAAACGCAATGTCCGTTATAGGTATGTCCGTATCCCGCAGAGCCAAAGCCGCTAAACATAAGCGTCTTTTCGCCATATACTCCCTGATAGTCATTCCGGCAACGCGGTGGAACTGTTCGGAACAGTACCACGGCGAATATCCCACTTGATCTGATATCTCGGATAATGACGGATTTTCAATCGCGTGGTCGTCAACCCAGTTTATCAGCTTTTGTACCGCGTAAATCCATTCATACATAAGCGTTACCCTCCCTTCCAAAACAAGTTTATCATTTACAGGATTTTATTTCTTTACATGAATTGGGATGTTTTTTAGATTATTTGTATTACTGCAAAAAATAAACGGCAATCCTCTGCGGAAAATTGCCGTTCACTGTATCTCATTAATATATCACTTTTTAAGCAACTCGAAAAATTTATCTTCCGTCATTGGCTTTGCGTAATAATATCCCTGCACCTGATCGCAGCCTATGCTTCTGAGAAGATCTACCTGCGCCTTGGTTTCAACACCTTCGGCAAGGACTGTTATGTCCAGATTCGACGCCATTTGCAGAACATGCTCGAGAATATTCTGCCCCTTATCCGAGGTCATCATACTTTCAACAAACCGCTTGTCCAGCTTTATAACGTCAAAAGGCGATTCAAGCAGTACATTCAGCGATGAATACCCGCTTCCGAAATCATCCATAAGCAGCGTAAAACCGCTGTCCTTCAGCAGGGCGGTCTGTCTGCTGATCTGAAGATCATCTGCGGTTTCGGTTATTTCAAGCTCCAGCAGCTTTCCGGGGATTCCTGACGAATGTACCATATCTGAAAGTATCTGCGAACATTCATCTCCTCTGAGATGAACTCTCGATACATTTACCGATATCGGACAGGGTTTGATGCCGGCGTCGATGCATTTTCGTATAAACATACAGGCTTTGCGCCATATATAATAATCCACCTGTACTATAGAGCCGTTTTCTTCAATGATCGGGATAAACTCGTCGGGATAGATCATTCCTCTTTCTGGGTGAATCCACCTGACAAGAGCCTCCGCACCGATGATCTCATTTTTGGAAATGCTGTATTTAGGCTGTAGATACATGGAAAGCTGATGTTCATCAATAGCCTTCTGAAGATTTTCCTCAATGAATTTGATATTGTACAATGAATCTTTGAACTGCTCCTTGTAGAAAACGATATTGGAGGAGGCAAAGCCTGATTTGGCGGTACGTCTTGCCATGGCAGCCCTGTCCTCCATCTGCCGCAGTTCCATGGTCTTGTCCTCTGCTATATATACGCCGTATGAGAGCTGGAGGGTCACATTTTTGTATTGGCATAAACGGGCGTCAAGCTCCTTTATAAACCGCATGGGATAGTCTGTATCGGGAGCCTCGGTAACAACAATAAAAACGTCGCTGCGCAGATTCAGGTAGTACTGCTTATCATTGCAGCAATCCTTTAATGTACGGACGATATGATCCAGTACCTCGTTTCCGAATTTTTCACCGTAAAGGTCGTTTATGATTTTAAAGCGGCGAATATCAAACTGAATAAAAGCTACCTTATCGGCTGTATTGAGAAGCGCTGAAACATTACGGCGAAATCTGTTGGAACGTCCCATACGCTTGACCATAGTCTGCAGCTCGTCGTTTTCGGGCAAATCATCGGCGGATATGGAAGTTTCGGCCTTGTAGGTTATGTATTGAGCCGTCATCTCCTCAAGGATTTCTATACTGACTCCAAGAGCAGCGGGACATTTTTTAAGGATAAGTCCGTTCTTACGTATTTCAGCCATTTCATCTGGAACGGATATATCCTTTCCGAGAATATCGCGGCAGTTCACCTTTCCGTTCATTTTTTCGGAAAAGCGCCTGATAAATTCCTCTGTTTTCTTGTTTCCGTAAACCTCCTGCTCGGTATCGCTTGAATTATAAAAGCCAAATGTCATGCCGAGAACAAGAAGCCCTGCCGTAATGCACCCGCAGGTATTGCCGCAGCGCATACCGCCTCCGAAGCAGGTGCTTATTTTGAACGCTGTTTTCAGATCGAGCCCGAGATCGCTGGCAAAAGCGCCGAAAAGAGCTTGCGTACAGTGATACTTTTCATTCAGAAGTTTTAAAGCTTTTTCCTTATGAGTCATAATGATTCCCCGCAGCAGTTGATAATTTGCACAAAACAAGTTATTTTATACATTATAATTTTATCACATGTGCTATTAATTATCAAGAACAGGCAAAACAAAATCCAATCTGCCAAACTTCCTCAGTATGTCCAAATCGCGTATAATAAAATTACTCCCCCAATAATAGTTTCCAATCGTCTGTTCAGGCACACACCACCGTTTGCCGTCAGGATGAGGGGTGCTTTTCTCATATGCGTCAAGCTCCTCGGCAGAAGGGAATTGAATCTCGTGCATGCTGAGCAACGAGTCAATAATCGTTTCCAGATTCATATCCACGGTGCGCCTGCACTCCGCATAAAAACTGCTTTCCGGAGATTTGATAAAATATACCGGCAGCGGCAGCCATGATGGATATGTTGCAGGGTCAAAAGCTTTAATATTCAGTGCTTCCGGATCGTAATCGGGATAACCGTTGAGAAGAACCTGACTGCATTGTCTGTACCGTTCCTTCAAGTCCTCTGCCTTACAGTAGAGATTGCTGTCCTCGTCTGCGTATTTGAGAATGAAGTCCGCAAGGCGCTTAGTAACGCCGATATCGGCTTCTTTCGCTTTCCCGGAATCGAAATGAAACCATGGCATATGCGCAAAATCGTTATTGCCGGGAATTCCCTGCATCCCCACCCAGCCGTCGTCCAACAGATATGCCCCGGAGTCCAGATATCTGACGATATCTGCAATGATTTTGCTTTTTATATCGCTTTCGTAATCACCTGTCGTATCCAGATAATCCAGCGCAATGCATACTGTATAGGGAGAGGAGCCAGGATTCCAGTTGTTGCACTCGATGTTGTATCCAAAACCTCCGTCTTCGTTTTGGTAGCTGGACAGAACCTGCAGAAAATCATCACAGCTGCCATTTTCAAAAAGAAATTTCCATTTTGTATAGTCAAGAGGCCTCGCACAGCGGTGAACCAGCCTTCTTAATCTCAAAAATTCATCAAGGGATATCTTTTTCAATGTCATAACCTCCGCTTTTTTACTCTGTCATAAAACCCCATTGCACACCAAATTTATCAACAAAGTTACCTGCTAATTCACTGTATGGTAATTTTGTGAACGGGTCAATAATTGTGCTTTCTTCTTTGAAAAACTCATAGCAAGCAAGAAGTTCTTCGACAGATTTAAACATAACAATCAAATGAACAGCGCAATTAAGAGATTTGTCCTTGTTGCCGAATCTATCGTTCAGAAAAACTTTTTGTCCGTGGATGTTCATAACAGCGTGCGCTATTCTGTTATCCTCCGGATATTCATCAGGTGCATAATCACGGTTGTATACAATACTTTCGGCTTTTGTATCAAACGCTTTCTCATATACAGCAATCGCTTCTTCGCAGTTGTCACAAAAATGCAAGTGTGGTATCAGCATAATTTCTTTCCTCCGTCTTCCAGCTTATCATTTTCCGCTTTTCTTAATCATGGATATGTTTAAAAGAGTCCTCATCTTTGTTATTTATTGTAACGTATTTTTGTCCGATTGTCTTGTAAAAATTTGCGCTGTCATAATAGCATTTAAGCGAGAATCGCAAGATTATCCCGCCGTTGGAGGAATCACCATAGTAAATGTTGCTGAAGGTACACTTTATCGGATCTTCACCCATGCCTGTTACAAAGCACTTGCGCACCGCGTTCACGCCTGTGATGAAGTTGACGGCGTCCTGTGAAACCTTTTCGGCGTCCGACTTGTCAAATCCGAGCAACTAGCAGCCTATATACAATTCCTGCGCGTTACCGAGAATTATATTGAAGCTGCCCCACCAGAAGCTCCAATCATTATATAGTCTCGCTGTTTTGTCGGAAATGAATGTTACAACAATGTCGGCGCTCTGATCTGTCCGAAATGTAACAGCATTTCCGTTTTTTGGGAAATCGATAATGTTCAGTTCGCTTAATTTCATATTTTTCTCCGTTCTGCAATGATATCCGTCAGTTCGTGTTAAGTCCATTATATCAAAGAACAG
>JAAVHB010000073.1 GCA_014799955.1 Butyrivibrio sp.
CAGAGCCGCTCCTACCTTAAAATGCGAGTAGGGCGCGTATGCCTTTTCCATTGCGCTTTCCGCTTCCGCTAAAAGTTCTTTATCAGTCATTTTCATTCTCCGAAATTTATCTTGTTATTCCGAGGCTTTGTAAAACGGCCTCCTGTTTCTTTTCCATAACAGCCGCTTCAGCCTCTTCCATATGGTCATAGCCCATGAGATGAAGCATACTGTGGGCAATCAGGAATGCGTACTCACGCGTCACGCCGTGCCCATACTCCTTTGCCTGTGCCTCAACCCTGTCAAGCGAGATAATAATGTCGCCAAGCATAAGCTCGCCGCTTTCGGGATTAAAGCAGTCGTCCTTTTCCTCAAGAAAATCAAATTCTCCGGGTGTTTCGTAATCCACCAGAGGAAAGGAAAGCACATCGGTGGGCTTGTCCGTCTGACGGAACTGACGGTTGATTTCGCGAATTGCGTCATCATTCACGAGTGTCAGCCCGATTTCCGCCTCATACGGGCATTTTTCGTAATCCAGCGTGGCGTTTGCGACTCTAAGCGCAAGTTCCTCATAGTCAAGTCCTAATTCTTTACCGTATTCCTGTTCAAAATCAAGCGTCATCTTATCTTTAGTTCCTTCCGTTCTTACGGGAGCTTCCTCTGTCCTGCTGATGGCTTCTGCCTGCCGTCCGGGAGCCCGCATTATCCCGCCTGCTCTCGTATTCGTCGTATGCCTTGACGATTTTCTGTACGAGGGGATGGCGCACTACGTCCTGGCTTGTCAGCCTTATGATTCCTATTTCATCAACCTTTGAAAGCACCTTGAGCGCCACATCAAGACCGGATTGCACGTCCTTAGGCAAATCCTTCTGAGTAAGGTCGCCGGTAACCACTACCTTTGAGCCGAAACCGATTCTCGTAAGGAACATTTTCATCTGCGCAGGCGTGGTATTCTGCGCCTCATCAAGAATTATATAGGCATTGTCAAGGGTACGGCCTCTCATATAGGCAAGCGGCGCGACCTCGATAAGGCCTTTTTCCGAGTTGTGCATAAAGCTGTCCGCTCCCATAATCTGATACAGCGCGTCGTAGAGCGGGCGCAGGTACGGGTCTATTTTGCTCTGCAAATCTCCTGGAAGGAAGCCAAGCTTCTCTCCGGCTTCAATTGCCGGTCTTGTGAGGATTATACGGCTGACCTCGTTGTTTTTGAACGCCTGTATAGCCATAGCCATTGCAAGATAGGTTTTGCCCGTTCCGGCGGGTCCGATTCCGAACACTATCATGCGCTCCCTGATTGCGTCGATATACTGCTTCTGACCGATTGTTTTGGGCTTAATCGGCTTGCCCGATATTGTTCTGGCAATAACGTCGCCGTCAAGCTCGGTAAGCACATCGGTATTATCCTCCATGGAAAGAGCGAGCGCGTAATCCACGTTCTGTTCGGTTATCGTATTCCCGCGCTTTGAAAGCTCCAAAAGCTCGCCGAAAACGCTCACAGCGCGTTTACAGGCGGTTTCCGAGCCGATTACCTTCATGCTGTCTCCACGCATTACCATGGTTACCTTAAGGGTTTTCTCGATTTTCTTGACATAGGAATCAAAATTGCCGAACACATTACGGCTGTGTTCCGCCGGTATATCAACAATACTTTCAATTACACTCATTCTTCGGTTCCTTCAATTTCATTTATAACGGGCGGTTCCTTTGTAGCGGCGGACTCGCGCACGCTTATTGCGCCCTCCGCCTTGGCACCATCCCCGCTTATTTCTATTCTAACACTATTTGATATGATTTGAACACTGTTTTCTTGCAAATTCTCAATATATTTGTCAATTTTT
The DNA here is from genome assembly GCA_014799955.1 of Butyrivibrio sp. Lineage (GTDB taxonomy): Bacteria > Bacillota > Clostridia > Lachnospirales > Lachnospiraceae > Eshraghiella. The sequence goes on from JAAVHB010000073.1 coordinate 1,818, forward strand.
TCGTTTAAGAGGCTGTCAAGCTCCTCGTCGGTGTATTCGGACGGAATCATTTCATATTCCTTGTAGCATAAAAAAGCATAAGTGACCGGGAGCGAAAGATTACCGTACGGCTTAACGGATTCATAGCTTACGAAAACGTCGTAATTTTCGAAATCGCATTTGCCGATATTGTAATTAATCATTCTGTCTCCTATTTTTATGCCTTGACGCTCCTTTTCGCGCCCCGTGTAGGTCTTTTTTTCATAGCTTCGGTCAAGATAATCGTTGTAATAATATTCGGTTTCAAGAATAATATCAGCATCCGCCTCAATATATTTTACCCCGAAGCTTTCTCCGCTTTCATTCAGAGAATCGACCTTTGACATAACAAGCACGTCGCCCGCCTTGACTTCGTCGCCCGCCTTAACAATGGGAGTTCCGCTCCGTGTGATTATCGAGCTTACAATTCCGTCCTTTGACGCCACGATATCGCATGGCTCGCCCTCCTCATATGTAAACCGGGCGTCCTCGTTTTCCTGAATATTTATGAGAAGCCTTGAGCCGTCAATATCCGCCGACACCCATGTTATTTTGTCAAATTCCTTTCGGAGTGCCGTTTCTATGTAATAGCAGGAAATGTCGCTCGTCTTCGTACCGTAGGAAATATCAAGCGATTCCACAAATTCTATAATCGTTTTTTCAGAATAATAGGAATTTCCCTCCACCTCTATGCGCCAGAGGTATCTTGACATAAAAAAATTGATTCCGAAAAATAGCATAATTCCGCAGACAAAGAACTGTCTGTTGCGGTTGCTGTAAAGCCAGAAGGGCATTCCGTATCGGTCGGCAATTCTCACATGAACGCCCGCCGCGCTCCGAAAAGGCCTTATTTTGCGGAAATCCTCTATGCTCATCGCGGCATACGCCTCGTTGTCCTCAAAGCGCAGGTTGTATATCCTGATACCGTTATTTTTGCATATATTAAAAAAGCGCTCCGTTCCCAAGCCGTTTACCTTGATTCGTACGCGGCCGCGGAAGAAGGTTCCGAATCCCATTCTATGACACCTCCAGAATGCGTATATGCTCAATGCTGCCCACTATTTTTATGTCGTAGCTGTTCATGTATTCTATATAAAGCCCGCTTCCCTCAAACACAAGAATTTCTTTTATCGCCCTTATTTTTATTACGGTGCTGCCAAGCTCCATAATGGATTTGAAATTTTCGACATATGCCTCGCGCTGTCCGTGCACGGTTAAAATAGCGTAATTTTCCCTGAGTTCGTTGAGTTCTCTGAATGACATTGACGCAGACGCACCCTTGGCTTTTTATAAAAATATATGCAGACAAACAAAAAAAATCCCCCGGATTGATATTAAATAATGTCAATCCGGAGGGATTAGTTATAGCTTAAAGTCGATTAGCGCTGCTTTGTCGTTCTTTTTACGGAAACTGAAACCGTAACGATAACTGCCGCAGCCGCAAGTACGAGCAGTGCGATAAGTGCAGACGGAGTTGAATCTCCCGATGCGACATCGGCAAAGATAATCGCATATGTAGAGAATTTATCCGTCCTGAAGGTAAGCCTTGTTCCGTCCGCGCTGAGCTCAGAATCAATGACATCTGCCTTGCCGTCATGGATTCTTACCACCTTATATGTTCCGTTTGCTGCCTTGTCAAGAGCAACCGAAACGGTTATAAGACCGTCTGTCTCGAAAATGCTTATTACCTCTCCGTCAACATTTGCTCCGAATTTTATGTCAAGGTAGTTCATAACAATGTAGTCGCCGGAAATGCTCTCTATTGCCTCTGCGATAAGGTCCTTATCAGCCTGAGAAACCGTTGCGTCAATATTTGTTACGTCAAGAGTGATTTCAACCTTTGCCGTACCGTCTTCTATTGCCGCAAGCTGCTCCTCCGACAGAACATTTTTGATAGCGGAAACAACTTCTTCATTGCTCATATCAATTGTGGGTTTGAACTCGCCCGTAGCATCAACATCAAGAGAACCGTCCTTTTTTACGGTAACGGTTACCTCAATTTCTGTCGATACGTCGTCAGCCGTAACGGTTATTGTAGCCGTACCTGCTGCGACTGCCGTAAGTACGCCTTCCTCATCAACAGTGACAACCGACTCATCGCTTGTTGCGAAGGTAAAGCTCTGTACAGCGTCATCAGGCTCAGCCGTTGCTGTAAGGCTTACTGTGTCGCCCACTGTCATATCCAGCTTGTCAATCTCTTCACCGTCAACGGATACGGATACGGCTGTCGCCTTGGGAGCATTTACCGTAACCTCGCAGGATGCGGTCTTTGCGCCGTCAACAGTCTTGACTGTAACGGTTGTTGTTCCTATGCCTGTTGCCGTTACTTTTCCGTCGGAATCCACAGTTGCTATCGTTTCATCGGCAGACTCCCATGTAACGGTCTTAAGAGTTGCGTCCTCGGGTGTTACCGTAGCCGTAAGATCTGCGGTCTCTCCTTTGGTAAGCACAAGCGTTTCATCTGAAATGGTAACTCCGGTTACGGGATTTTCAATTACAAGCTCCTCAACCGTGAATGTAACTGTCGCCTTAACAGAAGCATCAGCCTTTGCGGCCGCGGTTATTGTAACTGTCTTGGTTCCGCTTACGTTTGCAAAGGTAACCTTGCCGTTTAAGTCAACGGTTGCAACCGCTGTGTCGCTTGAAGACCATAAAACGGTCTTGTCTGTAGCATTGTCAGGGGTTACCGTAGCGGTAAGATTTACGATGTCACCGCCCTTAACGTCCGTGGAAACGGCGGCAAGCGTAATACCTGTAGGTATTATAGCTTCTACTTTTACTTTAATCACCGAAACATTGTCAAACGCATCTGTTACTTTAATATTTGCCGTACCTACCCCAAGTGCTGTCACCACACCATTTGCATTAACACTCGCAACGGTTGTATCATCGCTGGTGAACTTAACCGGGGTTGTTGAAGCGTTGGTCGTTGTAATGGTATAAACCTCTCCGACTTTTAAAGTCGTGCTGCTTGCCGATAATTCCAATGTTGCATTCGGATAAAAGGTGTTTCCAACCAGACTTCCCAAGAGTTCTGCACCCTTATAGAAATCCAAGCTGAGAATTGTAAATGCATCTGCTGAAGTATAACCGAAACCGATTTCAAAGTAACCGTCTGAATCGGGCGTAAGAGTAACCGTTGCCGTAAATTCTCCTGTTGCATCAAGCTTTACATCTGAACTGGTTTCACTTCCGCCGTAAGATGCCTGTGCCCATGCGTCGCCGTTGGTATAAATCTGCATGCTGTTCCAGCCATAGTTCAAATTATAAACGATTGCGTCAATCTTTATGCTGTCAGCGCCGGAAAGATCAAAATTCTTAAACACAGCGCTTGAATTGTCAAC